>CAMBSA010000271.1 GCA_945869935.1 Bordetella parapertussis
TAGACCAGGCGCGCATCTACTACACCGGCAAGAAAGGCTGGAGCGAGGAAAAGTTCCAGTCAAGCATCACCCGCGGCCGGGAGATGCAGGCACTGCACGCCGAACCGCAACGCGGCTATTTTCTCGAGGTGGCACACCGGCGGGGACTCGCGCTCGCGAGCCATGACGACACCACGCCGCAACACGTCGAGGAAGCCCGGGCGCAGGGCATCGCGATTTCCGAGTTCCCGACACGCGGCGAAGCCGCCCGCGCCGCGCGCAAGCACGGCCTTGCGATCGTCATGGGCGCGCCGAATGTGGTTCGAGGAGGCTCGCACTCGGGCAACGTTGCCGCGATTCAACTCGCGGCCGACGACCTGCTCGATGCGCTTTCCTCGGACTATGTGCCCTCAAGCCTGCTGCCGGCGGCCTTCATGCTGACCCGTGATGCCGGATGGACATTGCCCAAGGCTGTCGCCGCCGTATCGAAGAATCCGGCGCGTGCCGCCGGACTCGCCGACCGCGGCGAGATCGCCGCCGGTCAGCGCGCGGACCTGATCCGCGTACGCGTCGTCAACGGGCAGCCGGTGGTGCGCTCGGTCTGGCGCGCGGGAGAACGGGTGAGCTGACGCAGAGAAAGTTGAACATTTATTTTAAAACCCGTTGACTGGCGGGTGAAATCGGTCGGTTAGAGACTATTTATGATACGTAACCGAGATGAATCCCCGACTATTTTTCGCTCCCGACGGGACTCATCCACCACGCAACATCAGCCTGAGCGTGTTGTACCGCGTCACGTAGTGATGGTAGAGCGCCGCCGCTGCGTGCGCACCGACGATGAAGTAACCCGCAGTAGCGCGATCGCGCGCGTGTCGTTCCGTTTGCCATGGACCGTCCCTGTATCCGCTGCTGCCACGGCGCACCCGTTGCACTCGGCGTGCGGGTGGTCGGCGGCGCGGGACAGGGCACCTACGGCAGGTGCTGGGGAAGATCTCCGCTTTAGGCGGCGATCGGCTCCGCAGCCGTCATCGCGCCCCGGACAATTCCGAGGAAGTGATCAAGAGACGGCGTCTCCAGCCCCTTGTTCTTTGCAAGGTCATCCCAGCGCCGCAGCAGAACCGCCTCGGCGGCATACGGGAGATCGAGAAAACGCTCGCCCTCTTCGTGATCGAAGACTCCCCCCTGCAACTCGAGGCTTCGCTTGCTCGCCACTGAAAGATCGTCGTGGTAGCCCGGCTCGATCAGGCAGAGGTAGCGCTTCGCCTTCACGTGCAAGCGGATCGGCTCGAGCACCGACTCGGGGAAAAGCGCTGCGAGCACCGGCAGGGCGCGAACCTCGTGTTCGTCGTCGCTGTTGGCCTCGACGTCGTCGTCCGAGTACAGGAGATGCCCCAGGTCATGGAACAGCGCAGCCGTGATCAGGCATTCGTCCGCGCCCGCGGATTCGGCGAGTATCGCGCACTGCAGCGCATGCTCGAGCTGGCTCACGCTGTCGGGCTTGCCCGATTCGTAGCGTCCCGCCCCGTACTGTTCATACAGCCTGCGGACGTTGGCAAGAAATGCCTGCGGGGAAACTGCGGACTTGTTCGGGTGATGGTCCATGGGAGCCTTTCCTATTCTCGGTTCAGACAAGGCGCTTGCGAATCTGCGCCGACGCAAGATCGATCAGGGACACGGTGAGCACGATGATGATCATCACAGCGCAGGTCTGGGCGTACTGGAAGCCGCGGATCACGTCCCAGAGCACCACGCCGATTCCGCCCGCGCCGACGATTCCCACCACCGCCGCGGAACGCACGTTGGATTCAAAGCGATAGAGCGTGTAGGAGATCCATAGCGGCATCACCTGTGGCAGCACGCCAAAGACAATCTCCTCCAGCGCGTTGGCGCCGGTGGCGCGGATGCCCTCCACCGGTTGCGGATCGATCGCCTCCACCGCTTCCGAGAACAGCTTGGCGAAAATGCCGGTGGTGTGCACGAAGATCGCAAGCACCCCGGCGAACGGCCCGAGGCCCACCGCCACAACAAACAACATCGCGAACACCATCTCGTTGATCGCGCGCGACGCATCCATGAGGCGGCGCACCGGCTGGTGCACCCACGCCGGCGTCAGGTTGGACGAGCACAGCAGCCCGAACGGAACGCCGAAGACCACCGCGAGCGCCGTGCCCCACAGGGCAATCTGCAGCGTGATCAGCATTTCCTTCGCATAGTCGCGCCAGTCGCGGAAATCCGGGGGAAAGAAGCCCGCCGCGTATTCCGCCATGTTTCCCGCATCGCGGTAGAGCGCATCGGGACGGATATCGGCCCCCTTCCAGCTCGCCGCGAGCAGTGCCAGGACCGCACCCCACGCGATCAGGGTTCCCCACGACCGGCGCGGCAGGGCGATCTCAGGCACCGCCGCGGCATTGATTACATTCACGCTGCTGGTCAATTGCTCACCTCAAAAAAAGCCGGCGGTCCGGAGACCGCCGCAAGTCAAGCGTACAGAGAGTGGAACATGACAACCAGGAAACACCGTTAAATCAGCTCACCTGCTCGCAACGAGCTGGCGATTGAGTTCGGCAAGCCGCGCCTCGATCTGGGCGACCTTTGCCTGCTTCTCGGCCGGCGCCATCGCGGTATCGGCCTCGAGCTTGTTCTTGTCACGCACCAGTTCGAGCTGGCGCGTCGGGATGAGTTGCGCGTCCGACGATGCACGGAAGCCGGCGAGTCCGAGCGTTGCCAGCACGCCTTTTTCCGTATCCGACTTTCCGTACGCGGTAAAGAATTCCTTCACCGGCTGCTTGATTTCGGGGGCGAGGTCCTTGCGCCAGACCAGCGGGTCGGCGGCGATCAGCGGCGAGCGCCAGATTTCACGAACGAGCGCCGCCTTGTCAGGAGCCGTCATCTTCAGCCGCTCGAGGCTTTCGTTGTTGTTGGTCGCCAGATCCACATGCTTGTTGGCCACGGCCAGCAGGTTGGTTTCATGATTCGCCGCGCGCACCCCCTTGAAATCCTTGCGCGCATCCAGCTTGTTCAGGGCAAACGCGTAGTAGCCGGGAACGAGGTTTCCCGAGGTCGAATTGGGATCACCAAAGCCGAGCGTGAGGGTCTTCGCGTTCTTCACCACATCCTCGATCGAGCGCAGCGGGCTGTCCCGGTGCACCACCAGCAGCGACCAGTACCCGGGCGCGCCGTCCTTGGAGAGGGTCTGCACGAACACCTCGCCGCTCGCGCGATCCACCGCTTCCATGGCGGACTTGTTGCCGAACCAGGCGACCTGGACCTTGTTGAAGCGCATCGCCTCGATGATGCCGGCGTAATCGGAGGCGAAGAACGCGTTCACCTTGATGCCGGTGCGTTTTTGCATGTCATCGAGCAATGGCCCCCAGGAGGATTTGAGGTTCTGCGTCGACTCGGTGGCGATGATGCCGAAGTTGATCTCCTTGCCCGCCTGTGCAAGGGCGGATGTCGCAGCCGCGACTCCGGCCAGAGCGAGAACTGCGACGACAAGTCTTTTCATCATGGGCTTTGCTCCGGTTTGAATACGGGAATTCATGCCGCGTTTTGCGAGGCGAGCGCCCAGCCGTGCGCACCCGCCGCTTCGGCGGCGGGAACACGGGGCGAGGACTCGGGCGCTAGAAGTTCGTCAAGCTGTGCGCCATAGAGTTCGCGCAGCCGGGGCGGTGTCAGCATGGCGCTCGGCCCGTCGAACACCACCCGGCCGCCCTTGAGCGCAACCGTGCGGGGGCAATAGCGCATCGCGTAGTCCACCTGATGCAGGGAGACGAGCACCGTGACCCCGAGTTCACGGTTGATGCCGGCAAGGAGCTCCATCACGCGACGTGAGGACTCCGGATCAAGCGAGGCGATGGGTTCGTCCGCGAGGATCACTTTCGCCTGCTGGACCAGAGCGCGAGAAATGGCCGCGCGCTGCTGCTGGCCGCCGGAGAGCGTCGACGCACGCTGGAATGCGCACTCGGCGATGCCCACCCGCGCGAGCGCCTCGATGCCGCGGCGCAGTTCCTCATCGGTAAAGCGGCGAACGAGGCTGCGCCAGAGCGGAACACGGTGCAGTGTACCGGCCAGCACATTGGTGATCACCGGCAGGCGACCGACGAGGTTGAATTGCTGGAACACGAAACCGATGCCGGCGCGGATGTCGCGGATGTCGCGCGAAAGCCGGCCTTCTGACTGGACGGCACGGCCGAACACCTCGATGCTGCTGCCCGGGGCAGAGTCACCTGCAACGAGTCCGCACAGGTGGCGCAGCAGGGTGGATT
>CAMBSA010000272.1 GCA_945869935.1 Bordetella parapertussis
TCGCAGAAGGCAACGGACGCTCTCGGCGAGGCAGGCATTCACACCGCGCCCAGCACGCCGGGCGAATTCGCGGCCTTGCTCAGGAGCGAGCGCACCTTGTGGGAACCCTTGATCCGCTCCTGGAAAATAACGCTGGATTGATCCGGCGCGAGCGGTGGAGATCAATCCGCGTGCTTGGTCCGCGCAGTTAGTCAGCGCAATTAGTCCGCCTTCGCGCCCGTCTTCTCGACAATCGCTTTCCATGCGGGCGCTTCCTGGCGCATACGTTCCATTGTCTCGGCCGGTGTCGTGCCGCCCGTAATCCATCCTTGCTCGGCGTACTTCTTCTGCAGTTCCGCATCCGAGAACACGATGCGCAGGTCCTGAGAGACGCGATTCACCACGGCGGCGTCCGTGCCTTTGGGTGCTGCGAGCGCCCACCAGTTGCCGAGCAGCATGCCGGGTGGAATGCCGACTTCCGCTGTCGTCGGCAGGTTCGGTGCGGCTTTGAGCCGTTCGTTGGCGCCCACCGCAAGCGGCCGGATCTTGCCCGAGGCGATGTGGGGAACCAGCAGGCCATAGCTATGAATCAACATCTGGATATTGTTTGCCAGCAGGGCCTGCAGGCCGGGTTGCGAGCCGCGGTAGGGAACATGCGTCATCTGCGCGCCCATCATTTCCGAGAGCATGTAACCCGACAGGTGGGGCACGGTCGCGGCTCCGGGCGAACCGTAATTGAGTTTCGAGGGGTTGGCTTTTGCGTACGCCGCGAATTCGGCGAAAGTCTTTGCAGGCACCGAGTCGTTGGTGACGAGCAGATAGGGCGTGTCCGCCACGAACGTCGCGGGAACGAGCGCCTGCAGCGGATCGAACCCGAGGTTCTTGAACAGGAACTGGTTGATCACGAAGTTGTTCGTGGGGCCGAACAGGAGAGTGTGGCCATCGGCAGGGGACTTGATCACTTCCTGCACGCCGATGTTTCCTGCGGCGCCGGTCTTGTACTCGATCACGATGGTCTGTCCGAGGCGCTTCTCAAGCCCGGGCTGCACCATGCGCAGGATGATGTCGCCGCTACCCCCTGCGGCGTAGGGCATGATGATCCTGATCGCCTTTTCGGGGTAAGCCGCGAGCGTCGTACCGGAATGCAGGCAAAGTGAGAGTGCGGTGAGGCAAATTGCGGCAAGCCTGGAAGGCAGTTTCTGCATTTTCGATTGCTCCTTATGGGTTAAAGGGTGTAGCCGAAGACACTGGCGCCCGTGGCTTTTTCCAACGCACGCCCAAACCGGTACTTGAGTTCCGGCGCGTCAAAGGGCGGCTGTTCGAGTTTCTGCTCCGCGTCGGTGAAGGGTTCCACTTCAAGAACCACGAAGCTGTGGCCTTTGCCGTCCACCGCCGCATCGAAACCTTTTTCCATCTCCGCGATGCTCGAAAAACTGAACACGCGCTCCAGACCCATGCCGCGGGCTATAGCCGCGTAGTCGTTGGCCGGCCCGTTGGGAAGATCGGCATTCGATGTCGCACCGTAGGCGCGGTTCGACACCAGGAAGTGAACGAGGTTCGGCAGGTTCATCTCCCGTTCCACCATCAGCATCCCGGGGTTCATGCAGAACGCACCGTCACCCATGAAGGCCCAGAACGCCTGATTTGGCTGTGCGCAGGCAAGACCGGAACCGAACATGGTGGACAGGCTCATCGATGCGTCGAGGTAGAACGTTCTTTCCGTATCGCGGGCCGCCGCCCACCAGGCCTGGCCGGAATTGCCCGCGGAGGTGATGATCCACTGATGGGTGCGGCGGGCGGCAATGAACTTGAAGCAGTCGATATATCGCATGGCGGCGCCTATTTCAGAAGACCACGGGTTAGCGCGACCACCGTCGGGCGCGCAAACGTGCGGCTGTGGCGGTAGGCACGGCCGATTTCACCAATATCTTCCGGCTTGTCGATGATCGTGTAGGGCATGGCGAGCGCCTGGAGAACCGGCTGGAGGTAGAGTCCGTTGGACTCGTGGTGCTTGTGATGGTCGCCGAACGCCCCCCGAAGGGTGATGATCGTCAGCAACGGAATCTCGTAGCTGTAGTTGATCTTGGTGATCGCGTATATCACGGTCATGAATCCCGAGGCCCCCATCAGCGCGGCCGATCCCAGGCCGCCCATGTAGGCACCCGAGCACAGCCCGATCGCCGATTCCTCGCGATTGACCGGCACGTGCCGGAATCGGGTATCGCGGTCAAGGGTGCTGATCAGCTCGCTGATCCAGTTATCGGGGAGGCTGGCGACCAGCTTTACGCCGCACTCCGCGAGCTGGTCCGCGATTCGGCCCGCGACTTCGATGCTTTTTGAACTGCTGCCACTCTCGTGCACTTTACGGCTCCCTGTAAATCCGGAGGGGGCGGAAGATGCCCTCGCGCTCCGAACCGGAATCATACCTTTCGGATGCCCGGATTCGGGCTATGAATTGACGCGCGACACTGCTGGCGCAGTCCTTTTTCTTCGTGTACGGTTCGGTGCCCGGCAAAGGTGCGGATTCGGGCCGCCGAAAACGTGCGTGCACCACGGGAACGCACTGCGAAAGGAGTCGCCATGAACACCATTGCTGCATCGAATTGCCGGATCGACGAAATTGCCGACGGAATTTTCAGGATTTCCAAACCGGTTCCGCCTGCGGATTTTCCCGGAGGCTTCACCTACAACCAGTTTCTCATCCTCGACGAAAAGCCGATGCTGGTACATACCGGCATGAACCGGATATTCCCCGAGGTCACCGAGGCGATCGCGCGCGTGATTCCGGTGGAACGTCTTCGGTACGTCGCGTTTTCGCACAACGAAGCGGATGAATGCGGGGCCCTGAATGCCTTTCTGGAACTCGCTCCGGACGCTGTTCCTGTATGCGGGTCGATTGGCGCACGGACCGCGATCTCGGATTTCTCCCTTCGGCCGCCGATCGGCCTGAAACATGGGGAGTCCATTTCGCTTGGCCGGCATACCGTTCGCTGGCTCGATGCGCCGCACGTTCCGCACGGTTGGGATTGCGGTTACCTGTTCGAGGAACTCACCGCGACACTGTTCTGCGGCGACCTCTTCACCCAGCCGGGAGAAGAGCACGAACCGGTGGTCGAGAGCGACATCCTTGCCTCGAGCGAGGTATTGCGCAAGCGGGTCAATTACTACTCGATGTCCCCCGACACAAAAATGCTTATCGCCCGTCTGGCGGACTGCAAGCCGGGCTTGCTCGCCTGCATGCACGGATCGGCCTGGCGGGGCAATGGTTCCCGATTGCTGATGCAACTTGCCGATGCGCTGGTGCCTGCGCAGGCTCCGAGCGAGGCGCGTTGGTCGTAACAACGACCCGGTTTCTTTTCTTTGTGTGTTGCCGGGAGGTATAGACTGCGACGGTAGCAGTCGCAGCACTTTGCGATGGTCAGGGCATCGTCTCTCATCCCGGGCGGCTTGCCTGCTATGCGCCTCGTAGGCGCGACCTTGCCTAACCGGAGAAAACCATGGCCAAAGGCCAGAAGCGCAGCAATCGTGAAATCAAGAAACCCAAGGCGGCAAAGAAGGCGCCTGCTGTTCCTGTCGGTGGTTTCGTCAATCCTGCGGACAAGAAAAAGCGCTGATCCGGGTGCGTGCGGGGAGTAAGGCTTCCCGCCGCATTGCAGATTGCCTTGAGTCGTTTCATCGATGGCAAGTAAAGGCGCCGGCGCGGACTCCTCATGAAATTCAAGGACTACTACGCGATACTCGGCGTGGCCCGTGACGCGAGCGCAGACGAGATCAAGAAGGCATACCGCAAGCTTGCGCACAAGTATCACCCGGACGTATCCAAGGATGTGCAGGGCGAGGAGAAGTTCAAGGAAGTCGCCGAGGCGTACGAGAACCTGAAAAGCCCGGAAAAGCGGGCGGCCTACGATCAGCTGGGTACGCATCAGGCAGGACAGGAGTTCCGGCCGCCGCCCGGGTGGGGCGACGGTTCAGGCGGGGGATTCCAGTCGTTTGATGATCTGGATTTCGCGGACCTGTTTGCCGGTCTCTCGGGAGGGCGTCACCGCGGCGCTCGCCCTGGCCCGGATATATCCATGCCCGGTCAGGACTACGAGGTCACAGCCCATATCACGCTCGACGACGCCTATCGCGGCGTACAGCTCGACCTCGACCTCGCACTTCCCGAATACGACGAGAACGGCCGGCTGCGCCGCGTGCAGCGAACCATCAAGGTTCGTATTCCGAAGGGCGCGACCGACGGTCAGCGATTGCGGTTAGCCGGTAAG
>CAMBSA010000273.1 GCA_945869935.1 Bordetella parapertussis
CACTCCGCGCGCAACATATCGATGATCTGCTCGCTCGACCCGTCGCAGAACAACTGGCCCTTGTGCTTTTCGTGGAAGGCGATGTTGTGGGCGCGCACCAGTGCAATGAAATCCGCCGGCGTGTAGCGCGCGAGCGCCGAGCGGCAGAAGTCGGGATTCTGCGAAATGAAGTTGGCGGGCAGGGTGCCAGTGTTGGTGAAATTGCTGCGCCCGCCGCCGGAGATGCGGATCTTCTCGCCGAGCGTCTGGGCATGGTCGATAAGCACCACCGACCGGCCGCGCCTGCCCGCGGTGGCGGCGCACATCATCCCCGCCGCGCCGGCGCCGATCACTGCGATGTCGTAGTGCATGTGCATGCTGCGTTCGATCCTGCTGTGCGAACGGTCATTTAACCGCCAGGACGCCAAGACGCCAAGACGCCAAGGACGCCAAGAAAAAATCAGTTGCCCAAAAACAAAGCCCGCTCGATGCGGGCTTTGCCGGGGTGGGAGGGGCTTACACGGAGGGCAAGGCCCTCCGTGTTCGTAAATCCTTCAGCCCGTGCCGCGATTTGTGCGGCACGGGAGGGGGGCGGGCCACCCTCCCTGTTCCGAAGCCTTCCGCCTTTGCTTTTAAGCCTCGAAGCTCTTGCGTGCGCGGAAGCCGCCTTCGCGTTGCGGACGGGCCGCACCGGGTGCCGCAGGAGCGCGACGGGCTGCGAAGCTGCCTGCGCCAGGGCCGCCGGCCGGGCGGCCCGTGGGCGCGCCACCGGGGCGTCCGGCTCCGGTGCGTGGTTTGCCGTAGCCACCGCCGCCGCCCGGACGGCCGCGGCCGCCCTTGGGTTGCTGTGAGGGCCAGGGACGCGCAGTCGGCTCGAGGCCGACGATCACGTCCACGCGCACCGTCTGGCCGGTGAAGCGTTCGATGCTCTTCATGAGTCCGCGCTCGGCCTGCGTGAGCAGGGTGACGGCGACGCCGGTGCGTCCCGCGCGGCCGGTGCGGCCGATGCGGTGAACATAGTCTTCGGCCTGGCGCGGCGCGTCGAAGTTGATGACGTGGGTGATACCCACGACATCAATGCCGCGCGCGGCGACGTCGGTCGCCACCAGGATGCGGGTGCGGCCTTCGCGCATGCGGCGGATCGCGAAGTTGCGCTGGCCCTGGCCCATGTCGCCGTGAAGCGCATCGGCGGCAAAGCCCTGCGAGCGCAGGCTGATCGAGAGGTCTTCCGCGGCGCGCTTGGTCGAAGTGAACACCAGGCTCTGCTTCAGTTCGGGGTCGCGCAGAAGCACGTCCAGCAGCTTGACCTTGTGGGTCATGTTGTCGGCGAACAGCATGCGCTGATCGATGCGGTTTTCGCGTGCCGCCGGCGTGGCGACTTCGATGCGCTGCGGGTTGCGGGTGAGCTTGCGCGCGAGCGTGCCGATGGTGCCATCCAGCGTCGCCGAGAACAGCATGGTCTGGCGATTGGCAGGCGTTGCTGCAACGATGGTCTCGATGTCTTCGATGAAACCCATGTCGAGCATGCGGTCAGCTTCGTCGAGCACCAGCATCTCGAGGCGGTCGTAGGCGATACGGCCGCGCGTCATGTGGTCGATCAGGCGGCCCGGAGTGGCGACGATCACGTCGACCGGCGCGCCGAGCTGGCGGATCTGTTCCGGGTAGGGCATGCCTCCGACCAGGCAGACGGTACGCAGGCGACCGAGTTCGCTGCCGTAGGTTTCAGCGGCTTTCTGCACCTGCAGCGCGAGTTCGCGCGTGGGCGTGAGCACGAGGATGCGCGCGCCCTTGCCGCGTTGCTGCGGCGGCGAGGCAAGGCGCTGCAGCGCGGGCAGCATGAAGGCTGCGGTCTTGCCGCTGCCGGTATGCGAGGAGACCATCAGGTCGGCGCCTGCGATCGCGGCCGGAACGGCCTGGATTTGCACCTCGGTCGGCTCGGTGTAACCGGCCGCTTCGATGGCTTTGAGGATGGCCGGGTTCAGGCCGAGTTCAGCGAATGTTGCCATTGCGATGTTTCCCTTCACGATACGTGGACCGTGCGCATGGCAAATGCCGCGCGCAAGGCAAATCCGACACGCGGCCGCGCTGCATGGGGCGAACCCAGGCGGGCACAGCCAACGCCATCGGCGTCAGGCATCGGCGCCAACCGGGGCCGCGTTGCCTGGCCGTCGGACTGATCGGAGAAGGGCGTTGCGAGAAAGGTCGGGGACGATAGGGCCGTACTGCTACATCTGCACGGCCTCTGGTACAAACCCGGGCATTAACCCGGTTGTTGCACTGCACAAGCTCCGCACTATACCTGAAATATTCGTTCGAGCGTAGAAACCTCGTTGAATTCGTTGAGCTTGCCCCCGGATTCGCGGTGCATGACGGCTTCGGAGCGATGCAGTGCATCAAGCAAGCGTACTGGCGCGTGACGGATGTCCAGGAAGCGGGGCGTCCGGGTATTCGTGCCAGAATCGCGAGCCCTGCACGTCCTGCGGACAGACCGCCGTCGAGGGCGTTGCGCATAATCGGCTGCAAACAGCCTATTGCCTATTCATACGCTGATTTTGCTTCAGCCCTGTTTTTTAGGAATTTGATGTGATCATTACTTCCGGCATCACCATGCAGTACGGGGCGCGCCCCCTGTTCGAAAACGTCAGCGTCAAGTTCGACGGTGGCAATCGCTACGGCCTGATCGGGGCGAACGGCTGCGGCAAATCCACGTTCATGAAAATTCTCGGCGGCGATCTCGATTCGAGCGGCGGTTCGGTTGCGATCGACTCCAACGAGCGCCTCGGCAAACTGCGCCAGGACCAGTTCGGCTTCGAAGACGTTCGCGTTCTCGATGTGGTGCTGATGGGCCATGCCCCGATGTGGGCGGTGAAGGAAGAGCGCGACGCGATCTACGCGAACGCTGACGCCACCGACGACGACTACATGAAGGCGGCCGATCTCGAAGCGCGCTTCGCGGAGTTCGGCGGCTACACCGCGGAAGCCCGTGCGGGCGAGCTGCTTCTGGGTCTTGGCGTTTCGATCGACCAGCACCAGGGGCCGATGAGCGCGGTGGCGCCGGGCTGGAAACTTCGGGTGCTGCTTGCGCAGGCGCTCTTCGGTGATCCGGACATCCTGCTGCTTGATGAGCCGACCAACAACCTCGACATCAACTCGATCCGCTGGCTGGAGGACGTGCTCAACTCGCGCAACAGCACGATGATCATCATCTCGCACGACCGGCATTTCCTGAACAGCGTCTGCACCCATATGGCTGACGTCGACTACCGCGACATCCGCATCTACCCGGGCAACTACGACGATTACATGGAAGCGTCCACCATGGCGCGCCAGCGCCAGATGGCCGCCAACAGCCGTGCAAAGGACCGCATCGCCGACCTCGAGGAGTTCGTGCGCCGCTTCCGCGCGCACAAGGCCAAGGCGCGGCAGGCCACTTCGCGGATGAAGCAGATCGAGAAACTCAAGGTCGAGGACGTGAAGCCCTCGAGCCGGCAGTACCCGTGGATCCGCTTCGACGTGGACGACAAGGAAAAGCTGCACCGCATCGCGATCGAGGTGCAGGGCCTTGCCAAGACTTACGACCGGCCGCTGTTTCGCAACGTGAATATTTCGATCGAGGCGGGCGAGAAGGTGGCGATCGTCGGCCCCAACGGCATCGGCAAGACCACGCTGTTGCGCTGCCTTGTGGGTGCAAAACCCGGCGGCGAAAAGTTCGACGAGAAGGAGGGTGGCCTGCTGCCCGACGGAGGCCGCGTTAAGTGGGCGGAGAAAGCGCGCCCCGGTTACTGCGCACAGGACCACAACCTCGATTTCGCCGACGACATGACGCTGATCGAATGGATGGAGCGCTGGAAGCGCGAGACCGACGACGACCAGATCATGCGTGCCACGCTCGGGCGGCTGCTCTTCTCCGGCGACGAGACCAAGAAGTCGGTGAAAGTGATCTCCGGCGGCGAGGAGCAGCGCATGGTGTTCGGGCGCCTCATCCTCGACAAGCCGAACGTGCTGCTGATGGACGAGCCGACGAATCACCTCGACATGGAATCGATAGAGTCGCTCAACACCGCGCTCGACAAGTACACCGGCACGCTGGTGTTCGTCTCGCACGACCGCGAGTTCGTGTCCTCGCTTGCGACACGCATCATCGACATGCAGCCGCCGCGCGAACCCGGCCAACCCGCGAACATCGTCGATTTCCGCGGCAGCTACGAGGAATACCTGCAAAGCCAGGGCGAGGGCTGAAGCGAATGCCGT
>CAMBSA010000274.1 GCA_945869935.1 Bordetella parapertussis
CAGCTTCGCGAGCGCACGCGAAAACTTGCCAAGACCCTGCTCGGCAAGAACCCGACGGTGCTGCGCGCGGCCAAGACCGGCGTGCGCATGTCGGGCGACTTGTCCTGGGAGCAGGCGGCGGAGTACCTCACCGCAAAGTCCGACCAGACGATCGCCTCGGACACCGAACGCGGGCGCGATCAGGGGATGAAGCAGTTCCTCGACGACAAGACCTTCAAGCCGGGGCTGGGCGCGTACAAGCGCTGAGTGCAGGCATTGAGTGCGATGCGATGCAAGGCGCGGCGGTATGATTGCCGCCTTGATTAACCTAGGTGGGAGTGAGGACGCATGAGCACTGTTGAGCGTGGCATCGAGTACGGCAAGGCCGGCGGCGAATCGCTGCTCGGGGATCTCTATCGTGCCGAGGGTGTGAGTTCGGCGCCGCTGCTGATTGCAGTGCATGGCGGCGGATGGCGGCTCGGTTCGCGCGACATGTACCAGCATTGGGGGCCCTATCTGTCGAAGAACGGCATCTCGGTATTTTCAATCGACTACCGCCTCGTGTCGGGCAAGAAGAACCTGCATCCCGCCGCGGCCGACGATGTTCGCGCTGCGGTGCGCTTCATGCGTACGAACGCAGAAAAATTCGGCATCGATCCGGCGCGCATCGCGCTGGTGGGCGATTCCGCCGGCGCGCACCTTGCGGCGCTGGTGGCACTGACCGGCGCGAATGACCCGGCGGTGTCGGTCAAGGCGGTGATCGGCGTCTACGGCGTGTACGACATGATCGCGCAGTGGGAGCACGATCTTTCCTCCCGGCCGCGCGATTCGATCGCGGAGGCACTGCTTGGCGTGAGCGCGATCGATGACCGCCACATCTATCACGAGGCGTCGCCGTTGACCCATGCGACCAGCAAGGCGAACAAGGTGGCGTTCCTGATCAGTTGGGGTGACTCGGACGACGTGGTCGACTGGCAGAGCCAGTCGGGGCGCTTCCTGAATGCGCTCAAATCCGCGGGTTGCTTCGCGCGACCGGTGCCGGTGGCGGGCGCGCCGCATTTCTGGATGGAGGACCCGATCGACGAACCGGGAAGCTTCTCCGGCGTGCTCGCGCCGCGGGCGCTGCGCTTCCTGAAGGCAAAGTTGTAAAGCCAGCAAATCGGGATCAACCCATGGATCTGAATTTCAGCCCTGAAGAACTCGCGTTCCGCGACGAGGTGCGGGCCTTCCTCGCCGCCCACGTACCGCAGGAAATCCGCCGGAAGGTCACGGAACACCGGCGGCTCGAGAAAAGCGACATCGTCCGCTGGCAGCAGACGCTCGCAGACAAGGGCTGGCTCGCCGGTCACTGGCCGAATGAGTTCGGCGGTTGCGGCTGGTCGCCGATTCAGATTCATATCTTTGACGAGGAATGCTCCCTTGCCGGTGCGCCGCGGCTGATTCCCTTCGGCCTGGCGATGGTGGCACCGGTGATCATGGCCTTCGGCAGCGACTGGCAGAAGTCGCATTATCTGCCGCGTATCCGAGGCAACACCGACTGGTGGTGCCAGGGCTATTCGGAACCCGGGTCGGGCTCGGATCTCGCCAGTCTCAAATGCCGTGCGGTGCGCGAGGGCGACGAGTACGTGGTGAACGGCCAAAAGACCTGGACCACGCTCGCGCAGCACGCCGACATGATCTTCTGTCTCGTACGCACCTCCTCCGAGGGGCGAAAGCAGGAGGGCATCTCGTTTCTGCTGATCGACATGCATTCGCCCGGCATCACGGTGCGTCCGATCATCACCAACAACGAAGAGCACGAAGTCAACGAGGTCTGGTTCGACAACGTGCGCGTACCGGCGAAGAACCTCGTCGGCGAGGAAGGCAAGGGCTGGACCTACGCCAAGTTCCTGCTCGGCTACGAGCGCACCAACATCGCCGGTGTGGGCGCGTCCAAGCGCGAGATCGCCAAGCTCAAGTCGATCGCAAAATACGAAAAACGCAACGGTCGCCCGCTGATCGAGGACCCGCGATTCGCGGCGCGAATCGCCTCGGTGGAGATCGAGCTGATGGCGCTCGAGATGACGCTGCTACGCGTCGCCGCGGCGCGCGGCAAATCGCCCGGTCCCGAGGCCTCGATTCTCAAGATCAAGGGCACCGAGATCCAGCAGGCGATCACCGAACTCGCGATGGAGGCGATGGGCCCGTACGCGCAGCCGTATTCGACGGACTCCATGATCCAGCCCGGCTCGGGTCTTGGCCCGGACTACGGCGAGACGCTCGCCGCGCACTATTTCATCACGCGCAAGACCTCGATCTACGGCGGATCGAACGAGATCCAGCGCAACATCATCTCGCAGATGGTTCTGGGACTGTAGGCCATGGACTTCACCTTCACCGACGAACAAAGGCAACTTGGCGATTCGCTCGAGAAGTTCCTGTCGAAGGAATACGGCTTCGAGGTGCGCAAGGCGATCGTGGCCTCCGACGGCGGCTGGAGCCGTGAGGTCTGGGGGCAGTTCGCCGAGTTGGGCCTGCTCGGGCTTGCGATTGCCGAGGAACACGGCGGGCTGGGTACCGGTCCGGAAGAACTGATCGTGACCCTCACCGCGCTCGGCAGGCATCTGGTGGTCGAGCCCTACGTTCCCTGCGCGATTCTTGCGCCGGGGCTGATCGCGGAAGCAGGAACGCCTGCTCAATGCGAGGTACTGCTGCCGGAAATCGCATCGGGCGGGTTGCTCATGACCGCCGCATTATTCGAACCCGGCGAGCGCTATTCGCTTGCGCCCGCGGGCACGAAGGCGCGCCGCGACGCGTCCGGCTGGGTGCTCGACGGCGCCAAGTCGGTGGTGCCGTTCGGTACTCAGGCCGACGCGATGGTGGTCTCTGCCGCGTGCAATGACGGGCCGGGTCTGTTTCTGGTTCGTCGTGCCGCCGCCGGATTGGATCTGCGGGATTCGCGGACCCTTGACGGATTGCGCGTGGCGGATGTCGGACTCAAGGGTGTAGCCGCAGAACGGATCGGTTCGGGCGGCTCCGCTGAAGGGGCGATCGCCGCCGCGACCGATGTGGCGATCGCGGCGGTGTGCAATGCCGCGGTCGGCGCCATGGAAGGGCTCAACGCGCAGACGCTCGAGTACATCAAGACGCGGCAGCAGTTCGGCCAGCCGATCGGCCGCTTCCAGGCACTGCAGCACCGCGCGGTCGACATGTTCATCCACTGCGAACAGTCGAAATCGATCGCTTGGCTCGCGATGGTGAAGGCGATGACCGGGGCACATGCGGAGCGCAGCCGCACAGTCGCGGCCGCGAAGGTGCATATCGGGCGATCGGCGCGCGCGGTGTCGCAGTCAGGTGTTCAGCTGCACGGCGGGATCGGCGTCACCAACGAACTCGCGGCAGCGCATTATGCCAAACACCTCACGCTGCTCGACTTCACACTCGGCGATGCCGAGCATCACCTCGACCGGTTCATCGCTTCTGCCTAGGGGAAGGCCCCTTCTGAATCGGGGATTTACAAGGGGGCCTGGCCCCCATTGTTCAGATCCTTCTAGGAGACTTTCTCCCATACCATCTCGCGGGTGGACAGCAGGCCGTCCACCGGATCGAGGTTGGGTCCCGCCCCGAGCGTGAGATAGCGGCCGTCGTAGCGCACGCGGCGTTCCTGCTTCGTGTGCGCCCATGTCTCGTTCCAGGCAAGATCAACGTTGTGGACCATCATGCCGCCCTCGAATGTCCAGGTCCCACCGTAGGCCGCCATGCTGCGAAACAGGTGCTCGGACTCTGCCGCGTTGGCGGTCGCCGCCACCGGTGTCTTGCGGTCGCTGCGGATAATGAAAACAAGCATGCGGCCGTCCGCGCAGTAATTGATATAGCCCTCGGGGTTCTTTCCCATGAGGTCGGTCTTCTCGCCCGAGGGCACGAGCTCCCGGGTGCAACTGACGATGCGCCAGGTACCCAGCAGTTGTTCGCGGGTGATGGAGGGTATCGACGTCATGGGTGTCTCCTGGCAGGTTCATTGTTCGTTGAAGGTGCGAAGTCTATCGCGGCCGGTGTCACTGGACGATGCGGTTTTCTGTCCCTATCCTGTGGCAAGAGCAGGACGATCTGAAACCGGAATCAGGAACGGCGCCATGCCGCCGGTGCGTACAAGGAGGAGCAATGCAAAAGAACACGCGAGTCGTTCTCGCTTCGCGTCCGCGCGGTCGCGCGGACGAGAGCGCTTTCCGCATCGAAACGGTGGATTTGC
>CAMBSA010000275.1 GCA_945869935.1 Bordetella parapertussis
CTCGACGCAAACGCAGTTCATAGCACAAGGCTTCTTCGTACACGGATTCAACATACCCGGGGCCCAACGCACGATGAACTTCTAGAGCGGCATCTACGACAATCGTCGCTACAGCGTCTAGCGCCTCCGACGGTTCTTCATTCTTGGCGGCCTTGGCGTCTTGGCGGTTCAAACGATACCTCTCGGCCTATCCTTTTGTCGAAGCAAGTATCAACGCCGCCAATGCCAGATCCGCCGGGTACGTCACCTTGAAGTTCATCGCGCTGCCTTCCACGAGCAAGGGCTTGGCGCCGGTGGCCTCGATCGCGGAGGCCTCATCGGTCACCTGCGCCGCACGGTGCAGGGCTTCGAGCAGCACGGCATAGCGGAACATCTGCGGCGTCTGCGCCTGCCACAGGCCGTCGCGCGGCTGAGTGGCCGCGATGCGGGAGTCGGTGTCCGCGCGCTTGAGCGTGTCGGCCACCGGCACCGCCAGTATGCCGCCCACCGCATCCGTGCTTGCTGCCTGCGCACTCACCTGCACGATCAGCCGGCGCAGGTCCTCCGCCGCAAGGCAGGGCCTCGCCGCGTCGTGCACGAGGATCCAGTCGTCCGGCTCCACCATGTTCGCGGCGGCCACCAGACCGTTCAATACGCTGTCGCGTCGCGTGGCGCCGCCGCACCACACCGGCGTGACGCGATCGCCATAAGCACTCCAGTCATGCGAACGGAATTCGGCATCGCCGGTCGCGAGCACCACGAACACGGTTTCGAGCTCCGGCGCGGCAAGCATCGCACGCAGCGTGTGTTCGAGCATCGTACGTCCGTGGATCGGCGTGTACTGCTTGGGCAGTCCGGCACCAAAACGATTGCCGGTACCACCGGCGGGGATCAGGCCGAAATAGCGATCGGACACGTGGATGGCTTGCTTTTGGGGAACGGCAATGAGGGGAGTGGAGATGCTGCAAGGCTATAATTATAAAGTGTTCCCGCATTCGACCACCCCCGGTCGGCCAGATGCGGGTTTTTGCGCTTTCGCGGCGCCGCCAGCAGGAACTCCGGAATCTCCTTGAACGACATCGCCACACCGTCCTCCGCCCCGATCGACACAGGCGCCATCCGATCCATTGCGGGATCGAGCGACGCGCTCGCGCTTGCGCGGCTTGCCACCACCGCACGGCCGGTGATTATCGTCTGCGCCCAAGCCGCGCAGGCGCAGCGCCTGGTCGACGAGATCCGCTGGTTCGCGCCCTCGCTCAACGTGCGCCTGTTCCCCGACTGGGAAACCCTGCCCTACGACAGCTTCTCGCCGCACGGCGACCTCGTGTCGGAACGGCTGGCGACGCTGTATCAGCTCCAGCGACGCGAATTCGACGTGGTGGTCACACCCGCCACCACCGCGCTGCAGCGCCTGGCGCCGCCTTCCTATCTCGCGGCACACACCTTCTTCCTTCACCAGGGCGGCAAGCTCGCGATCGATTCGCTGCGCGCGCAGCTCGTGCTCGCCGGCTACCAGAGCGTCACGCAGGTCGTGGCGCCGGGCGAATACTGCGTCCGCGGCGGACTGATCGACCTGTTTCCGATGGGCAGCGCGCTGCCCTACAGGATCGACCTCATGGACGAGGAGATCGACTCCATCCGCGTGTTCGACGCCGACACGCAGCGCACGCTCTACAAGGTGCCGGAGATCCGCATGCTTCCGGCGCGCGAGTTCCCGATGGACGAGTCCGGCAGAACAGGATTTCGCGGCCGCTTTCGCGAACGCTTTGACGGCGACCCGTCCAAGAGCACGCTCTACAAGGATGTCTCCAACGGCGTCGCACCCGCCGGCGTCGAGTACTACCTGCCGCTTTTCTTCGACAAGACCGCGACGCTGTTCGACTACCTGCCGCCCGAGGCGACGATCGCCCAGCACGGCGACGTGCACGCCGCGCTCACCGACTTCTGGCGCGACGCGAGTTCGCGCCACCGCCTGCTCTCGGGCAACCGCACCCGGCCGGTTCTGCCACCCGACGAACTTTTCCTGAGCGCGGAGGAATTCTTTGTTTCGGCGCGCGAGTTCAAGGACGCCAATGCCGGTGCGCGCACGGTGCGGATCGGCGCAACCAAGCTGCCCGACCTCGCGGTGGAACGCCGCGCGGCCGATCCGCTGCACCGTCTGAAGGAATGGAAGGCGCGTTTCCCGGGCCGCATCCTGCTGCTCGCGGAATCGCCCGGGCGGCGTGAGACCATGCTGCAGTACCTCGCGGAATACGCGCTCAAGCCCGCGAGTTGCGAGAGCTTCGAGAGTTTTCTCACCGGTGCGGACACGCTCGCGCTCGCTGTCTCGCCGCTGGATTCGGGCTTCGTGCTCGAGGGCGGATCGAACGCCGGATCCTTCGCCGAATCTATAGCAATCGTCACCGAAACCGAGCTCTACGCCACCACCGCTCGCGCCAAGGCGCAGCGCGAAAAGCGCCAGACCTCGGTCGAGGGGATGCTGCGCGATCTCTCGGAGCTTCGGCCCGGCGACCCGGTGGTGCATGTGGAGCACGGCATCGGGCGGTACCGGGGTCTGGTGAACCTCGACCTCGGCGAAGGCACCACCGAATTCCTGCTGCTCGAATACGCGGACGCCGACAAGCTCTACGTGCCGGTCGCGCAGCTGCACCTGATCGGCCGCTATTCCGGCGGCCCGCCCGAGCAGGCGCCGATTCACCGCCTCGGCGGCGATGCATGGGAGAAGGCCAAGAAGAAGGCGGCCAAGGCGGTGCGCGACACTGCAGCCGAATTGCTGCACATCTATGCGCAGCGTGCACTGCGCGAAGGCCGCGCCTTCGGCCTGAACCAGCACGACTACGAGGCCTTCGCCGAAGGATTCGGCTTCGAGGAAACCGGCGACCAGGCCGCGGCGATCGAAGCGGTGATCGCCGACATGAAAAACGGCCGCCCGATGGACCGCCTGATCTGCGGCGACGTCGGCTTCGGCAAGACCGAAGTCGCCCTGCGCGCAACCTACGTTGCGGTGGCCGACGGCCAGCAGGTGGCAATACTCACACCCACCACCCTGCTCGCGGAACAGCACTTCCAGACCTTCAGCGACCGCTTTGCCGACATGCCGGTGAAGATCGCCGAACTCTCGCGTTTTCGCACGCCCAAGGAAACCGCCGCCGCGATCGAAGGCCTGAAGACCGGGCATATCGACATCGCGATCGGCACCCACAAGTTGCTCTCGCGCGATGTGAGCTTCTTGCGGCTGGGGCTTGTGATCGTGGACGAGGAGCACCGCTTCGGCGTGCGCCACAAGGAGGCGCTCAAGCGCCTGCGCGCGGAAGTGGACGTGCTCACGCTCACCGCCACGCCGATCCCGCGAACCCTCGCGCTGTCGCTCGAGGGCATGCGCGACTTCTCGGTGATCGCCACCGCGCCGCAGCGGCGCCTTGCGATCAAGACCTTCGTGCAGCCGTACTCGGCTGCAGTGATCCGTGAGGCGGTGCTGCGCGAATTGAAGCGCGGCGGGCAGATCTACTACCTGCACAACGACGTGCAGACGATCGAACTCGCGCGCGAACGGCTGGAGAAACTGCTGCCAGAGGCGCGGATCGCGGTGGCCCACGGCCAGATGCGCGAACGCGACCTCGAGCGCGTGATGAAGGACTTCCTGCAGCAGCGCGCCAACATGCTGGTGTGCTCGACCATCATCGAGACCGGCATCGACATCCCGACTGCCAACACCATCATCATGGAGCGTGCGGACAAGTTCGGCCTTGCGCAGTTGCATCAGCTGCGCGGCCGCGTCGGCCGCTCGCACCACCAGGCCTACGCCTACCTGCTCACACCCGACGAGGAAGCGCTCAGCCCGGCGGCGAAGAAGCGTCTCGAGGCGATCCAGATGATGGAGGAGCTCGGCTCGGGATTTTTCCTTGCGATGCACGACCTGGAGATCCGCGGCGCGGGCGAGGTGCTCGGCGAATCGCAGAGCGGGCAGATGCAGGAGATCGGCTTCCACCTGTACAACGACATGCTCAATCACGCGGTGCGTTCGCTCAAGGCGGGTCGCGAGCCGGATCTCGACCAGCCCTTCGACACCACCACCGAGATCAACCTGCACCTGCCGGCGCTGATGCCGGAGAGCTACTGCGCCGACGTGCACGAGCGGCTGGTGCTGTACAAGCGCCTCGCCAACTGCGATTCGGAACCGGTGCTCGAGACCCTGTTCGAAGAACTGGTGGACCGTTTCGGCCTG
>CAMBSA010000276.1 GCA_945869935.1 Bordetella parapertussis
TGTGCGCGTCGGGTCGGAATTTCAAGCCCCCAGAGGCGGGATGCGTGCGGCGGCCTTGCACGGCTCATGCCGCGGCCGTGTTTTCGGTCGGCGCGGCGAGCGGCAGGTAAATCGTGAATACCGAACCCTTGCCCGGTTCGCTGTGCACCGAGATCGCGCCGTTATGGCTCTGGACGATTCCGTACACCACCGACAGCCCCAGCCCGGTGCCCTCGTTCACAGGTTTTGTGGTGAAAAAGGGTTCGAAGATACGCGCGGCCGTGTCGGCGTCCATGCCCTGCCCGGTATCCTCCACCACGATACGCGCCACGCGTCCCGGTGACATTCCGTGCATCGCCTGCAACATCGGATCCACCGCAACGAGCGCCGGATCGAGCGGCACCGTGTCCAGCCGCAGGCCGATGCGCCCCGGCCCGTGGGGCATCGCGTGCATCGAGTTGGTGGCCAGATTGATAATCACCTGCTCGATCTGCGTGGCATCGGCCAGGACCGGCGGCACATCGGCATCACAGTCCAAATTGAACACCAGGCGCGCGGGAAGCGTGGCACGCAGCAGACGAGCCGCCTCCTCGAGGACCGGGCCGAGCGGGATCGGTTTTCGGTCCATCGGCTGGCGACGGCTGAAGGACAGGATCTGACGCACCAGGTCACGGCTGCGCCGGCCGGCTTTGGTGATTTCCTCCAGGCTCTCCAGAACTCTCGCATTGCCCGCCGCATCCTCGGTCGCAAGCCGGGCATTGCCGAGGATGGTGGCAAGCGCGTTATTGAAGTCATGCGCAATGCCACCGGCGAGCGTGCCGATCGCCTGCATCTTCTGCGACTCGCGCAACTGCGCTTCGAGCGCCTCCCGACGTACCTCGCCCTGCTTGCGATCGGTGATGTCGCGCACGACGATATGCACCGCGGGTGCCCCCTCAAAATCCGCCATAGTTTTTTTCACCTCCACATCGACCACGCTGCCATCGAGCGCGAGGTATTGCTGCTCGACCGTGGGGAGCACTTGCCCCTCGGCGAGGCATGCCAGCCGTTCGTGCGCGAGCGCGTGGAAGTCCGGATGTATGAAATCGAAGAGGCTCCTGCCGACAAGCTCCCGCGCCTTCGTCGCGCGGAGCAGCCTGAGGGCAGCCGGATTGGCGAAAACTATTTTTTTATCCCGGCTCACGATGAACGGATCGGGCGACCAATCGATCAGGCCGCGATAGCGCTGCTCGCTGGCGCTGAGCAACGCCAGCGAATGGAAGCGCCGTGCGATAGCGGTGACGAGCATCGCCCCGAGCACGAGCAGCAGCAGGCTGCCGATCGACGCGACGATCCTGTATGACCTGTTGCGCGGGGCAAGCAGCGCCTGCACGTCCTGCAGCGACGAGGCGACCAGCATCACCAGCGGGTAGTCCTCAAGAACCCGATAGCTGGCGATCCGGGTGACCCCATCCGAGGCGGCGACCGCGGAATAGTGACCGACCCGTGCCCGGGGTATTTCCTTGAAAAGCTGCGATGCGCGGACATCCTCGCCAAAACTGACCTTGCCGCTGTTGCGCCGCACGCGGGTGATGTAGTCAAGCCCGATGATCGCGATCGAGGCCTGCGGACCCAGTATCGTATCGAGGGAATCCCGTGCGAGAAAGTTAGGATCAAGGGCCATGAACACGACGCCCGCAAACGTGCCGTCGGGCCGGTTCAGCCGGCGCGTCAGGCTGATCAGCCAATTGCCGGTGAAGCGACCGCGGATCGGCTTGCCGATCAGCATGCGATCGGCGGCATCGGCCTTATGCGTCTTGAAGTATTCCCGGTCGGCGAAATTGTCGGTCATGCCCTCGGCGGTGGTGGCGATGACTTCGCCTTTCGCCCCGATCAGAGAGACGACGCCGACGTACTTCCGGTCAATCTGCAGCTCGGCGAGGCGCCGTTTCAGGTCGCGCGGCACGCCGTAGAGAGAGAGGTCGCTGCGCAGAGTCAGCAGCGTCTGGTCGAGCAACTGCAGCGAACGCACCGTGCGCTCTTCGTGTGCCTGAGCGAGATTGGAGTTCTTCACCACTTCGCCGGCGAGCGCCTGCTCATACTCCTGATTGATCTCCCACAGGGTTGCGCCCCAGAGCAGCGCGATCAACACGCCGTAGCCAAGCGCTATCCTGAGCAACGTCGGATACGCCGGGTGCCCGAGGAATCGACGCAGGGTCGTTGCAATTCTGCCCACGATTCAGGCGCACTCCACCAGGCGCGGCACGCCGCCGCGTTCACCCGCCACGATCGCGCGCTGGCCATAGCGCCGCGCGAGCTCGACCGCCGTGTTCTCCTCAATACCCAGCACGAGAAGAGACTCTTCGGGCGTCCAGCCTGCCTTGTCGGGAATGCCCACGCCAGGTAAGGATTCGTACTTGCCCGCGAGGTCCCGCGCCAGCCGGGCGGCGCGCTCGCGATTGCACGACAAGGGCAGGGGTTTTGACATCGGATTCCATGCGGTGATGAAGGCCCAATGCGCTACGCCGCGTTGCTCGAGCAGGCGGTCCAGCGACGGGCATGGCCGGTCGATGCGCATGTCGACCGCAGGCTCGGCTCCGAGGACCCGATACACGGTGGCGAGGTAACTTTGATGTAATTGATCCAAGAGCCTTCCCTGCCCGCCTGAGACCCTGCCCGGGGACACCGGCGCGATAAACCTGTCGGCAGGGCGCATCGCCTGAAAATCAATTACTGGTAATGCCCGGGATTATCGCCGGCGCGGAAAGCCTTGTCTGCAGAATCGATGCCAGATGCTGGTTGCGGTCGCCCTGCGTCCTGGCAAGGATGCGGCGTTCGATCTCCCGCGCCGCAGGCGAGCCGTTGCGCGCAGCCAGTTCGGTCATGCGCGTGACTTCGCGCACCGGGAATGCGGGCACCACGCCGATTGCGCGCACATTCTTGCGGGCAAAGCGGATCTCGGCCACATCCCCGACGTTCAGATCGGTTTCGCCCCGCCCGATATAGGCCAGCGCTGATTCCGCGCCGTTGGCGAGCAATTCGGGAAAGCGCAGTTCGGCGTACACCTCGCCATTCCTGCGCACTATCTCCGGCGCCCGGTCCCAGGCGATGAACACCCCTTGCTCGACGCGAACAAATACCTGGCTCACCCGACCGACGGCCTGGGAACCACCGATCTCAGCGGGCGGCACTTCGTTCGAAGCGGCCTTGTCCGGCGACTCGGCGCGCAAGACCGGACCGCCACCGCCCGGCAGTTGGTTGCTGAACATCGGGCCGGCCGCGGTCGGCGGGAGATCGTCAAGCAAGGCGCCCACGACGACTGAATTTCCTTTGTCGGGAGCGGTCAGCCCGAACGAGGACACCGCCAGCAGCAGAGCGAGCGACAGCAGAGAGGCCCATTCGGTCATCCGGCTGCGCATCAAGGTTATCGCTCGCTCCAACGGTGGGTAGCCTGCTGCCACGGTCAAGGATGTTGCCGGGCGAAGTGTCTGCCAGAGCAGCGTAGACACCCCGCGAAGCGCGAAGCCTTCGGATTAACGGGTGTTTTCCATGCCTGCTCGAACGTTTGACGCAGTCCACCGCCCGGAAGCCTGTTGAAGAACGAGTCCCGATAGCGATAAACCGCTTCGATGCGACCGCCGCTCAGCGGGGAGCGTTTTTCGGCAGATCTGATTTGGCGGGATCGAACACGGGGTATAGCCCTCCCCGCTTGGAACCGCCCTCAGGAGTCCGCGTCGTGCGCGTTGCGCTTGAGAGCGGCGAGCGGCACGTAGTTGAGCACGTTCGCGTGGGTGGACTCGAGCACCACCCTGGGCGGACTGCCCGCCTCCCAGGCTTCGACCCAGCGCAGCACGTGGAGGCACCAGCGCTCGCCGGGCTTGACGCCGCGAAACCGCATCTCGGGGCGCGGGGTGGACAGGTCGTTGCCGCGTTCGGCGCTGAATTCGAGGAATTCCTTCGTCGCCTGGATGCAGACCAGGTGCGCCACCCCGCCTTCGCCGTGCGTGGAGCACCAGCCGTCGCGGAAGTAACCGGTGAGCGGCGAATAGCTGCAGGCGAGCAGCTCGGTGCCGAGGACGTTTTTTTCAGGGGAAATTTCGGAGGCCATGGGTCCGATTCTAGCGGACCGGGCCTCCAACGATACCCACAAAAAACACTGGGGAATGGCGCCGGGCCGATCCGCGTGGCGCGCAACCGCATTGTCCTGTCGACGCAGGCCTACGAGGCGAAGGTTCGCTCGTTC
>CAMBSA010000277.1 GCA_945869935.1 Bordetella parapertussis
CCAGCAGATGAGCGAGCCGGACATCGACATCGCCGCGATGGGACGCGCGCAGGGCGCCGAAGGCATCGGCCCGATCACCCGCGCGGAAGACGTGCTGCCGGCGGTGAAGAAGGGACTCGAACTCGCGCACTCGGGCAAGGTCGTCGTCATCGACATGCGCGTGCTGCCGGGCTACGACGCCAACATCAGCGGCACGCCGTCGGCTGCGCACAAGCGCTAAGGAGAGTCTGAACAAGGGGGCGACGCCCCCTTGTAAATTCCCCATTTCAGAGGGAAGCGCATCGGGATTTATCCGCGCTCGGGACAGCGTTCAGCGGTTCCCTTGGCGGGACGAGACGAGGGGATACTCTTCCCTCGCACTTCACACATCAGGGAAGAAACGCGGGCGACCCTGCAGCATCGCAGGGCGTCCGCAGCTGCAGGGTACATGCCCGGAGGAGGTTTCATGGTTTCACGACGCAATCTCGTTGCGGCGGCTTTTGCCGTCGCGGTGACGGGTGCGCTGCCCGTATCCGAAGCGCTGGCGCAGGCCGGCTTCCCCAACCGCCCGATGAAAATCGTGGTGCCGCTCACCCCGGGCGGCTCCAACGACGTACTTGGCCGCGTCATGGCCGAGAAGCTGGGGGCGGCGATGGGACAGCCAGTGATCGTCGAGAACCGTCCCGGCGCGGGCGGCAACGTCGGCACCGAGTATGTCGCCAAGCAGCCGGCCGACGGGTACACCATTCTGGTGTCGGCCAACACCCATGTGGTGAACATCAACTTCTTCAAGAAGCTGCCCTACGACCCGATCAAGGACTTCGAGCCGATCACGCTCGCGGTGACCGTGCCCTTCATCCTCACGGTCAATGCCTCGACGCCGGTCAACAACGTCCGCGAACTGATCCAGCTCGCGCGCTCGCGGCCGAAGGGGCTCACCTACGGCACCGCCGGCGTGGGCACGCCGCACCAGCTCGGCGCCGAACTGCTCAAGACCATGACCGGCGCGAACTTCGTGCACATTCCCTACAAGGGCGCCGCGGGCATCGTCCCGGCGCTGCTCGCGAGCGAGATCGATTTCACCATCGGCGCGCTCAACTCGCTTCTTCCACACATTCGCGCCGGCAAGCTGCGTCCGCTTGCCGCCGCCGGTTCGGCGCGCACGCCGGTGCTGACCGACACCCCGACGATCGCCGAAGCGCTACCCGCGCCGGGTTACGCGATCGACGTGTGGATCGGCTTCCTCGCCCCGGCGGGAACGCCCAAGCCGATCGTGACGCGCCTGCATGACGAGATCGTCAAGGTGCTGCGCGACCCGCAGGTCATCAAGGAAAAGCTCGCGCCGATCGGGCTGGATGTGATCGCGAGCACGCCCGAGCGCTACATGGAAGTCATGAAGGCCGACATCGCGCTTTACGCAAAGATCACCAAGGATGCGGGTATCACCGCGGACCAGTAATCCCCGTCCCCGGTAGAATCTGCTCACTGCGCCTCCGCAAGCCGGAGGCGCAGTCATTTCATGAGCACCCGATCCGCACTCTCCCACCGCAATTTCCGCATCCTCTGGCTCGGTTCGGTCTTCGGCTCGATCGCCCACTGGGTGCAGCAGGTGACGCTTGGCTGGGTGGGCTACCAGCTCACCGGCTCGGTGGCGATGCTCGGCTTCATCCTCGGCGCGCGCGCCCTGCCGATGCTGCTGCTCGCGCCGATCTCTGGCGTCGCCGCCGACCGCTATGACCGCAAGCGCCTGCTCGGCGCGACACAACTCGCCAATGCGCTTGCCGGTTTCCTGCTGGCGGGCGTGATCGCGGCCGACGCGCTGCATGTCTGGCACCTGTTCGTGCTCACCGTGATCAACGGCATCTCGGGCGTGTTCGAACGCAACCTGCGCCAGGCCCTGGTGCTCGACCTGGTGCCGCGCGAGATCGCGGTCAACGCGGTGGCGCTCAACAACATGAGTTCGTCCGGCGCGCGCGTGTTCGCGCCGGCGATCGCGGGTGGCCTGCTGCTGGTGATCGGCGCGTCGGGCAATTTTCTGCTGCAGAGCATCGCGTATCTCGGTGTCGCAATCAGCCTGCTGTTCGTGCACCCGAAGCGCCGCGAGCGGCCGGCGGTCAGCGCATCGGCCTGGGCGAGCCTGAAGGAAGGCATTACGTTCTCGGTGCGCAACCCGACGATTCGCATTCTGGTGGCGAGCGGCTTCGTGCCCTTCCTGATCCTGATCCCCGCCTGGGGAACGCTGTTGCCGGTGTACGCCACCGATATATTCAACAGCGGGCCGCAGTCGCTTGGCATTCTCTACTCGGCGGTCGGGCTCGGCGGATTCCTCGGCGGCGTCATGGGCGCGTACATCGGCCGCGTCGACCGCCTCGGCCTGGTCTCGCTCGGCGCGTTCGCGGTGTTCGCGCTGTCGCTGCTTGCGATCGGCCTGAGTCCGTCGATCTATATCGCGCTGCCCTTCGTGGTGCTCGCGGGCGCAGGCGAGATACTCAACATCGTGGCCAACCAGACGCTCATGCAGATGGTCGCGCCCGAGGCGATGCGCGGCCGGATCACCAGCCTGATCGCGGTGTTCCCCGCCTTCATCTCACTCGGCTCGATCGGCATCGGCGCGGGCGCCGAGCTGCTCGGCACGCGCGGCGTCACGATCACGCTCGCCGTGGCCGGTGGCCTTGCCTGCGCCGCGTTCTGGATTCTGTCGCCGCGACTGCGTGACCTGCGGCTCTCGCATCACCGCTGAAGACAGCCAGTAGCACACGGGGCAACGAACCGTCGCTGCTGTGACTACTGCAACAGCTTTTTCGCCTCCGCGACCACCTGCGCGGTCGTCGGCAGCACGTCTTCCTCCAGCCTGTGCGGGAGGAAGGTATCGGCGCGCGCAAAGAGCTTTGGCGAACGCAACAAGGCATCCGGCGGAAGTTCGTCCAGCGCGCTTTGCACCATCGGACCGTAGCCACCGAATCCCGGCTCGTCCTGCACGATCAGCACCCGGCGGGTCTTTCTCGCGGCAGCGAGCACGGTGACACTGTCCAGCGGCTTGATATGCCCGAGGCTCAGCACCTGCACCGCGCCCTTGTGACCTTCGGCCTCGATTGCGTCCGCCGCTTCGAGCGCAAGCTTCACCGCGCGGCCGGCGCCGATGATGGTGAGATCGCGCCCGGCGCGCAGCTCGCGCGCGCGCTCGACGCCGTCGTCCGGGCCAATTTCACCTTCGACGCCGAACAGATCGCGTTCTTCCAGGATCATCGTCGGCACCGGGCGCTTGAACGCGGCGCGCGTCTGCCAGTACGCCTCGTGCGGCGTGGAGGGCATCGCGAGCGCCAGATCGGGCACGTTGTAATACCAGGAAAGCGTGATGTCGGTGCCCATCGGGCCGTGGCGCGACCAGCGGCCGATCGGCGAGCGGATCAGCATCGGGCAGGAGAGCTGGCCGTTGGTGGCGTAGTGCAGCTTGGCGGCCGAATGCACGATCGAGCTGAAGGCCACCGCCGAAATATCCGCGTACGCCATCTCGACGATGCCGACATAGCCTTTCATTGCCGCGCCAACCGCAACGCCCACCATCGCGCTTTCGCTGATCGGGCTGTTGCGGATGCGCTCGATACCGAAGCGCTCGTGCATTCCGTCACTGATGCCGAGAATGCTGAATTTCGCGATGTCCTGGCCCATCATGAAGCTCTTCGGATGCTCCTGCATCGCATCTGCGAGGCCTCGGGCCAATGCCGCCTTGAACGTGATTTTTTGCATGGTCTGTCTCTTGAATGGGATCGAGGGAAAACGGCGGGACGAAGGTCAGCGTGCGGCCTTGCGCACACGCTCCCAGCTCGCGGGCAGCGCCGCGGCTTCATCGGCTGCAATCGCATCCAGCGCTGCCGCGCTCATGCCGCCCTCGATACAACGCTTTCGCGCAAGCGCGATCGGGTCGCGTTTTTCCCATTCCGCCTTCTCCGCCTCGTGCCCGGTGCGCGGCTCGGCGAAGTGGCTGCTGTAGCCGCCCATGCGATAGGTGAAGCAATCCAGCAGCACCGGCTTGCCCGAGGCCACCGTCCGCCGCGCCGCGAGCGCCGCTTCATACACCGCATCGGCATCGTTGCCGTCGACTTCATGGCATTCGAAACCGTGCGGCTGCACATACGGGGACATGCCTCGCTGCACCCGCATCGCGCTCCAGGGCGCCGACACCTGGTAACCGTTGTTCTCGCATATCAGCAGGACCGGCAGC
>CAMBSA010000278.1 GCA_945869935.1 Bordetella parapertussis
CCTTTCGAGTTCTGCACCACTTCCCGCGGCATGTCGAACCGCCCGCCGGTGACTTCGGAATTCAAACGGGCGACCTTGGCGCGCAGCCCGAGAGAACCCTGCTGCCCCTCGCGCAATGCCGATGTAAAGCGAACATCATCGAGGACGAAAAGCACCTGCCCTTCCTCGACGGATTCGCCTTCACGGACGAGAATCTTGGTCACGATTCCGCCTTCTAGATTCTGGATCTGCTGCACCTGCCGCAGCGTGATCACCCGCCCGTCGCCATGGGTCACTTCGTCCAGATTGGCAAGCCACGCCCAGGTGAACGCAATTGCAAAGAACGTGACCGTTGACCAGAAAAGGAGCATCGGCGCGCGTGGCAGGGCGGCATCCGAGGACAGCAGTTCGTCCGGTAGCCATGCGGCGGGAGCGTCGGGTTTGCGTTCTGGTTCCATCGACTTTCCTCAGCGTGCCCGCTGAATGCGGCCCTCTGCAAGCGCGCGGACAACTGCTTCGCGCGGCCCGGCTGCCACGATCTTCCCGCTGTCAACGATCACCAGCGTATTCACGCAGGTCAGCATGGACTCGCGATGGGTGACGATGATTACCGTCTTGCCGCCCATCTCCTTTTCGAGTTTTCCCTTCAGCCTGTCTTCCGCCGAGTGATCCAGTGCCTGCGTTGGCTCGTCAAAAACGAGTATCGGGGGATCAGGAACGAGTGCGCGGGCAAGGACCACGGTCTGCCGTTGGCCACCCGACAAGGCCTCGCCCCGCTCCCCGACGGTCAGGTCAAATCCCAGCGGATGCCGGTTGATGTGCTCGTCGAGGCCCGACATCTCTGCTGCACGCAGAAGCGCGGCATCATCTGCCTGAGGCGCCCCCAGCATGAGGTTTTCCCGCACCGTCCCGGAGAACAGGATCAGATTCTGCGGAACATATCCAATATTGCGGCGCACATCTGCCGGATCAAGCTGGCGCGAGTCCGTTCCATCGATCAGGATCGATCCCGATGTGGGCTGGTATAACGCGACGATCAGTTTGGCAATCGTGCTCTTTCCGGACCCCACGCGTCCGATCACGCCAACCCGGTCGCCGGCGCGTATTTTCAGGTTGATTCCGGAGAGCGCATCGACCTTCTGGCCGGGATACTTGAAGTGGACGTCCTTGAACTCGATGTCGCCACGAAACGCGGGGCGATGCACAAAATTCCTGTTTCTCGGGCGTTCCACCGCCGCATCCATGAGTTTGTTCAGTGCACCGAGCGCGCTCATCGCCTGGTGGTACCTCAGTATCAAACCTGAAAGCTGAGACAAGGGCTGCATCGCGCGTCCAGCAATGGTTGTGCACGCGATCAAAGCCCCCTGAGTGAGCTTGTTGTCGCCGATGAGATACACGCCCACGATCAGGACCGCAAGAGATACCGCGACCTGGACGAGCATGGAAAAATTGATGGCGATCGACGTCAGCAATTTAGTGCCCATGCTTTCGTTCGCGAGAAACTGGTTGACCGCCTCCCACTTGCGTTGCTGATGCGATGCCGCGCCGAGCGTCTTGACGGTCTCTATCGCCGCAAGCGTTTCGATCAGCGTCGCGTACTTGGTTTCGGACGCGCTGAAAGACCGCTTGATGCGGTCCCTGAGCGGAATCGCAACGGCTAGACCTCCAATGATCACCACCGGAATCGCAAGAACCGGAACTGCGGCCATCTGCAGGCCGCCAACCGCCCATATCGCACCGATGAAAAGCAGGACGAACGGCAGATCAACGACGGTCGTTAGCGTCGCCGAGGTGAAAAAATCCCGCAGCGAATCGAACTCGCGAAGATTATTCGCGAGGCTGCCTATCGGCTCCCGTCCGACATCCAGCCGCCGATTCATGACCTGCTCGAATAATGTCGAGGACAGCGCAATGTCGGCACGCTTGCCTGCGACGTCTATGAAGTAGCCACGAAGCGTCTTCAGCAGGAAGTCAAAGCCATAGATCAGCGTCAGCCCAATCGCCAGCACCCATAATGTTTCGATTGCCCGATTCGGCACAACGCGGTCGTACACGTTCATGAAGAACAGCGGCGTGATCACCGAAAAGACGTTCACCATCACGCTTGCGAGGATGACCTGAACGTAGATCGGCCAGTACCGAAGCATCGTGCCCCAGAACCAGTGATGGTTTCGCAGCATGCGCTCTGACAATGTTCCGGCCTCGAAGCGGACGGACCTTCCGACATAAATCGCGGTGCCGGTGTATTCGGCACTCAAGGTTTCAATCGGGACGGTACGTGCAAGTCCTGTCGCCGAGACGATGCGAGCGCCGCCCGTCTCTTTCGCAACGAGAAGGCAGGCGTCCCTTCCTCCGAGCAGCAATACGGCAGGCAAGGCCAGCGCCGGTATCTCCTCGAGTTTGACGCGCTGAACGGTTGCCTCGAGTCCTGCGCGCTCTGCAGCCCGGACGAACAACGCGGGAGTCAGCCTGTTGCCCTCCATCGGAAGCCCTGCGATCAGGACTTCCACCGATGCAGGGACACCGAGCAGCCGCGCCAGCGCCTCGAGGCAACCGGCAAGCGCATCGCCACCTGCCGGCCCCCCCGCAAGCTGCGGCTCAGGAATATTCATGGAGTCGGAATCCGCCGGCACGTCACCGGCCTCAGCTTGCCCGGGCACGTTCATTTCGCCCCTTCCGCCACAGCGTCGCCGGGAATCGTAACTCCGAGCGCCGGCAGCAACTTGCCCATGGACGACAACATCTTGAAGGCGCTCGTAAGCAGGGAGTACTCACCGGACAATTCATTGGATCGTGACGTGAAAAGTTCATTTTCCGCATTCAGCACATCAAGCAGTGAACGTTGGCCAAGCTGAAACTGCAATTTGTACGCTTCCAGCACTTCAGCGCTCGCCTGCGCATGCAGTCGCAACTGGGGAAGCCGGTCCCTGTCTGCAGCAAGGTTATCCCATGCCTGGCGCACGTCCCGCTCCACGTCGTTTTTCGCACGATCGAGGAATGCCTGTGCTTCGTCTCGACGCGCCTCGGTTTCGCGGATGCGTGCATCGTCGGAGCCGCCCCGGTAAAGGTTCTGACGCAACCTCACCACCGCGGTGCGATCAGCGCTCAACCCACGCACCCCGTCGAGGTCACGATTCTGGGTCATGCCGAGTTCCAGAGTAATTCTTGGCCCCAGCCGAGAACGCGCGTTTTCGCGATCGGCATTGGCCGCCTCCAGATCGAGTTCCGCGGCACGGACCGCAGGATGTGACGCGACCGCGTCTTCACTCGCCTGCCGGTAGGAACCGGGGAGCTGTTCCACGGGTATCGTGACCCGATCAAGGGCGCCGGGCAGTTGCCCAACCAAGTGACGATACGCAGCCTCGCCCTGCTCCAGCTGGCCTTGAAGCTGGATCACCGAAGATCGCGAGAGAGCAAGGCGTGCCGCAGTCTGACGCGCGTCCGAGCTTCTGCCCGCGCCGGCTTCAACCAGCATCGTCACCTGGCTCAAGGTTCGATCGTGTGCCGCTACGTTTTGGCCCGCTACGGCCACGAGTGCGCGTAATCTCTGCACCTCAAGGTATGCCTGCGCCGCGCGGAAACCTACCGTTTCGGCAATGTTTGCCACCTGCTTGTTCGCGCCGTCGGCCCTTGCCTCCTGCCGTTTGAGCAATGTGGATGTAGCCCCGGTATCAAACAGGAGTTGCGAGACGGTGAGCTCCGTCTCGGTTCGCTGGAGCGTTGTTTCCCCTCCCGTCGCGCGGGTGCTGATATTGTTGGAACGCTCCGGGCCCTGTCCGAGGGTGGCATCCACGGATGGGAAATACTGCGCACGCGCCTGATTTACGGTTTCACCGATCGCCCTTCGATTGGCAATCTCGCTTCGGACCTGCGGAAAATATCCGACCGCACGGGTCACCGCACTCGAAAGCGTGACGGAAGCCGTGAAGCGATCCCTGGATCCGTCCATCCCGGTTGATTCGGCAACTCTGAGCGCACCGGATCGATCGTTGATGTTCTCGTCCCGGGAGCGAATTAGGTCCGGGCTTCGGCGTATTACCGAGGTTCCGGCCTTGGGCACCGCTTGGGCAGGGTCACCGTGCGGGCGGGCGCCAAGCCTGGTTTCAAGCCGAAGTACAGGCGATACATCGTCCGACCGCCCCGATGACTCACCATGCGCAACGCCGGAGGCTGCCATCAGGACGCCCAGCATGAGTGGTGGAACGCAAAGG
>CAMBSA010000279.1 GCA_945869935.1 Bordetella parapertussis
GATAGTTGCCGTTGAAGAAGTTCCACTGCGAATCACCCTCGGCCGCCAGGATGTGCGTGGCAATCCGGTCGAGGAACCAGCGGTCGTGCGAGATCACCATCACCGAGCCGCCGAATTCAAGCAGCGCCTCTTCCAGAGCACGCAGGGTCTCGACGTCGATGTCATTCGACGGCTCATCCAGCAGCAGAACGTTGGAACCCGATGCAAGCATTTTCGCCAGATGCAGACGGCCGCGTTCTCCGCCCGAGAGCGTGCCGACCTGCTTCTGCTGATCAGCGCCGCGAAAATTGAAGCGCCCGAGATAGGCACGCGAAGGCATCTGGAAGCGGCCGATGGTGAGCATGTCGTTGCCGCCGGAGATCTCCTCCCATACGGTATTGGTTCCGGTGAGCGCATCACGCGACTGGTCCACGTAAGCAAGCTTCACCGTCTTGCCAACGGTGACCGTACCCGAGTCCGGCGTTTCCGCGCCGGTGATCATGCGGAACAAGGTCGATTTACCCGCACCGTTCGGGCCGATGATGCCGACGATCGCCCCCGGCGGCACCTTGAATGAGAGCTTGTCGATCAGTAGCCGGTCGCCGTAGGCCTTGCTGACGTCGTCAAACTCGATCACTTCGTTGCCGAGGCGCTCGGCTACCGGGATGAAGATTTCCTGCGTCTCGTTGCGCTGCTGGCTCTCGTAGGATGAGAGTTCCTCGTAGCGCGCAAGGCGCGCCTTGGATTTCGCCTGACGCCCCTTCGGGTTCTGGCGCACCCATTCGAGCTCGGATTTCATCGCCTTGACCCGCGCCTGGTCCTGCTTGGATTCGAGTTCGAGCCGCTTTCCCTTCTGGTCCAGCCACGAGGAATAGTTGCCTTCCCACGGAATGCCCTGACCGCGGTCGAGTTCCAGGATCCAGCTTGCGGCGTTGTCGAGGAAGTAGCGGTCGTGGGTCACCGCAACGACGGTGCCGGGGAAGCGTTGCAGAAACTGCTCCAGCCAGTCCACGCTTTCGGCATCGAGGTGGTTGGTCGGCTCGTCGAGCAGAAGGATGTCGGGATTCGACAGCAGCAGGCGGCACAGCGCCACGCGGCGCTTTTCGCCACCCGAGAGGTTCGCGATCTCTGCGTCCCAGGGCGGCAGGCGCAGCGCGTCGGCGGCGATTTCCAACTGGTGATCCATGTCCGAGCCGCCTGTGTTGACCATGGCCTCGAGCTTGGCCTGTTCTTCGGCGAGCTTGTCGAAGTCGGCATCGGGTTCGGAGTAGGCGGCGTACACCTCTTCAAGCCGCTTCTTGGCATTCCCCATTTCGCCGAGCCCTTCCTCGACATTGCCGCGGACGTCCTTGCTCTCGTCGAGGTGCGGTTCCTGTTCGAGGTAGCCGATGCGGATGCCCGGCATGCGCACGACTTCGCCGTCGAAGTTGTCGTCCACGCCGGCCATGATCCGGAGCACGGTGGACTTGCCCGAGCCGTTCAGGCCGAGCACGCCGATCTTGGCGCCAGGGAAGAAATTGAGCGAAATGTTCTTGATGATCATGCGCTGGGGCGGGACGGTCTTGCTGACCCGGCGCATCGTGAAAACGTATTGAGCCATGGTGACGCCTCGAATGACTGGAGAAATGCGGGAGGCGAGAGTGTAACGGAGGCGCGAGGCGCGGGTTCTCCGGGGCTAGCGATCCCGGGCTAGCGGCGCACCCCGGTGGACTCGACAGGCAGTCCCTGCGCGCGCCAGGCGAGGAACAGCGCGAGACCGGAATAGTCCACGCGAATCAACACTCTTTCGCAGACGTCAAATTCGCCTGCGGGCATTTGCTATTCTCTTCGGCGCAGCATCCGTGAATCTCAGGATCGCCGCTGAAAAAAGCCGCCGCTGTATCGATTAAACCGCCACGATCGCCCCCAATGAATGCACCCGAACACCGCGCCGAATCCATCCTCATCCGGGGCGCCCGGCAAAACAATCTCAAGAACCTGACGGTCACGATTCCGGCCGGCGAGCTGGTGGTCGTCACCGGCGTTTCCGGATCGGGCAAATCGTCCCTTGTGTTCGACACCCTCTACGCCGAGGGCCAGCGGCGGTATGTGGAAACCTTCAGCCCGTACGCGCGGCAGTTCCTGGACCGGATGGACAAACCGCAGGTGGATGCGATCGAGGGCATTCCCCCGGCGATCGCGATCGACCAGACCAACCCGGTGCGCACCTCGCGCTCCACCGTCGGCACGATGACGGAACTGAACGACCATCTGAAGCTGCTGTTCGCACGCGCGGCACACCTGTTTTGCCGCGGCTGCGGCCGGCCGGTCAAGCGTGACAGCCCCGATACGGTGTACGCCGCGCTCGCCGAACGAGCGAAACAGGCAGGCGACCCGCGCCTGTTGTTCACTTTCCCGGTGTCGGTACCCGCGAATTTCACCGAAGCCGAGGTCAGCGAGTTGCTGAGCCGGCAGGGTTACACCCGCATCCACGCCCGTTCGGCCACCGTGATCGAGGTCATCCAGGACCGTGTGCGGATTTCATCCGCCGAGCGCGCCCGCGTGATCGAAGCGCTTGAAGCGGCGCTGCGAATCGGCCAGGGCCGTCTCACCGTGTACCCGCTGAATGAGGACGGCACCACAGGCCTGCCGTGGCGCTATTCGATCGACCTGCATTGCGCCGACTGCGACATCCGCTACTCCGACCCCTCACCCAGCCTGTTTTCGTTCAACTCACCGATCGGCGCCTGCGAGACCTGCCGCGGCTTCGGCCGAGTGATCGGCGTGGACTACGGCATGGTGATCCCGAACGATCGCCTGACATTGCGCGAAGGTGCGGTGAAACCCTGGCAGTCCAAGAGTTTCAATGACTGCCAGAGCGATATAGAAAAACACGCAAAAAAACGCGGTGTTTCGATGGACACGCCCTGGCGCGACCTCTCCTCGGAGGAGCGCGCATGGGTGATGGAAGGCGACGACGGCTGGGTGAGCTGGAAAAAATCCTGGCCGGGCAAGTGGTACGGGATCACGCGTTTTTTCAAGTGGCTCGAATCCAAGGCCTACAAGATGCATGTGCGCGTACTGCTGTCGCGCTACCGCGCCTATACCCCCTGCACCGACTGCGACGGCGCCCGACTCAAAACCGACGCACTGATCTGGCGCCTCGGCACGAAGGAAAACGCGGACGCCGCGCTCGACCCGGCCAAGCGCTTCCTTGGCCGCGGCATCGCCTACAAGCGCGAAACCCTGCGCTCGCTTCCCGGGCTCGCGGTCCACGATCTGATGCTCATGCCGATCGACAGACTGCGCGCCTTCTTCGATACGCTTACCCTGCCCGCGCCGCTTGATGAAGCGACCGACCTGCTGCTAACGGAAATTCGCGCGCGGATGTCGTATCTAAACCGGGTGGGACTCGGTTATCTCACGCTCGATCGCCAGTCGCGCACGCTCTCCGGCGGCGAAGTACAGCGCATCAACCTCACCACCGCGCTCGGAACATCACTCGTCAATACGCTGTTTGTGCTCGACGAACCCTCGATCGGACTGCATCCGCGCGACATGGGCCGCGTTATAGGCGTGATGCAGCGCCTGCGCGATGCGGGAAATTCGCTGGTGGTGGTGGAACACGATCCGCAGATCATGTTTGCAGCCGACCGCCTGCTCGACATGGGCCCCGGCCCGGGCGAGCGCGGCGGCGAGGTGGTGTTCTTCGGCACGCAGGCGGAACTGCGGGCGTCGGACACGCTGACCGCCCGTTACCTCAGCGGCGCAAAGCGCGCAGACGCAGGGCTCGCGCCGGTACTCACCGATATCAAGGGCCCGAAGCTCGAGCTGCTGGGTGCCACCGAGCACAATCTGAAGAACGTGGACGTCGCGATCCCGCTGGATCGCCTGGTCTGTATCACCGGCGTCTCCGGCTCGGGCAAATCGACGCTGATGCAGGACGTGCTTTATGCAGCGCTACGCAAGTTCAAGGGCAAACCCACCGAGACGCCGGGCGCACATCGCGAACTCCACGGAGCCGGGCTGATATCGGATGTGGTGATGGTGGACCAGACGCCGATCGGCAAGACCGCGCGCTCCAACCCGGCGAGCTATGTCGGCGCGTGGGACGCGATACGCCAGCTTTATGCGCGCGTGCCGATGGCGAAGGAGCGCAAATACACTGCCGGCACCTTCAGCTTCAATGCCGGCAACGGCCGCTGCCCGACCTGCGGCGGCAACGGCTTT
>CAMBSA010000280.1 GCA_945869935.1 Bordetella parapertussis
GTTCCAGGTCGTCCTGAAGGCGGATTCGATATCGCTCGATCGCGCGGAATTCATGCGGCGCATGCGCGATGCAGGCATCGGCATCGGCGTGCATTATCCGGCGATGCACCTGTTCTCGATCTACCGGCGTCTGGGCTGGCATGAAGGCCAGTTTCCGCATGCCGAGCGCATCGGCCGGTCCATCGTCACGCTGCCGCTGTTCCCCGCCATGCGCGACTCCGATGTCGACCGCGTCTGCGACGCCTTGGCAGCCATCCTGCTGAAAGCGCGGCGAGCCGCATGAACTCCGTCCAGGTCTCGGTGGTGATACCGGTCTACAACGAGGAGGCGGTGCTGCCGGCGCTGTTCGATCGCCTCTATCCCGCGCTCGACGCGCTCGGTCGCAGTTACGAAGTCATCTTCGTCAACGACGGGAGCCGCGACCGCTCCGCGGCCTTGTTGCGCAAGCAGTTCGACAAGCGCCCTGACGTCACCCGCGTGGTGCTGTTCTCGGGCAACTTCGGCCAGCACATGGCCATCCTCGCAGGATTCGAGCGCGCGCGCGGCGAGTGCCTGGTCACGCTCGACGCCGACCTGCAAAACCCGCCGGAGGAAATCGGCCGGTTGCTCGCAGCGATGGATGAGGGTCACGACTACGTCGGCTCGATCCGGCGCGAACGGCAGGACACCGCGTTCAGGCATTGGGCATCGAAGGCGATGAACCTGCTTCGCGAGCGCATCACCCGCATCAAGATGACCGACCAGGGCTGCATGCTCCGGGCGTACGGACGCAACGTGGTCAACGCCATCAACGCCTGCCGCGAGTCAAACACCTACATTCCCGCGCTCGCGTACACCTTCGCGGACCGCCCGACCGAAATCGTCGTCGAACACGAGGCACGTGCCGCGGGCGAATCCAAGTATTCGCTCTACAAACTGATCCGGCTGAACTTCGACCTGGTGACCGGTTTCTCGGTGCTGCCCCTGCAGTTGTTCTCGCTCTTCGGAATAGCAATTTCATTGCTCGCCTTCGCGTTCGTCGCGGTGCTGGCGTTACGACGCGTGCTGGTCGGGCCCGAGGTCGAGGGCGTGTTTACGCTGTTCGGTATCGCGTTTTTCCTGATCGGCATCGCGCTGATCGGCATCGGTCTGCTTGGCGAATATGTCGGGCGCATCTACGAACAGGTCAGGCAGCGCCCTCGATACATGGTGCAGGCGGTCCTCGAGGGGGATCGGGTCGCGCGCACCTCGCACGCCGCCGCTGACTCCGCTGAACATCCCGGCTCGCACGTACCGCCGCCGCTTCAATGACAAGTGCCGTCGTCTTTGCCTACCATGACGTGGGCGTGCGATGCCTCTCGGTGCTGCTCGCCCACGGCGTTGACGTTGCGCTGGTGCTCACGCACGAAGACTCCCCCGAAGAACATATCTGGTTCGACAGCGTTGCCGCGCTTTGCGCGCGCCACGGCATTCCGACGATCACGCCGGACGACCCGAATACTCCTGACGTGACAGAGCGCATCCGTTCGATCGGCCCGGACTTTTTCTTTTCGTTCTATTACCGGAAGATGCTCGGGCGAGATCTGCTGGTGCTGCCGCGACGCGGCGCGTTCAACATGCACGGCTCGCTGCTGCCCAAATTCCGCGGCCGCGTTCCGGTGAACTGGGCGGTGATCAAGGGGGAACGCGAGACCGGCGCGTCGCTGCACGAAATGCTCGACAAGCCCGATGCAGGACGCCTGGCCGACCAGATGGCCGTGCCGATTCTCCCCGACGATCTGGCATCGGACGTGTTCCGCAAAGTGACGGTCGCCGCCGAGATCGTGCTCGATCGCAGCTTGCCGAGGCTGATCGACGGCACCGCCGAACTCCGGCAGCAGAACCTAACCGAGGGCAGCTATTTCGGGGGACGCAAGCCGGAGGACGGCCGCATCGACTGGACCCGTCCCGCAGCCGAAATTCACAACCTCGTTCGTGCGGTTGCACCGCCCTATCCTGGCGCGTTCACCGATATCGGTGGTGGCCGGCTTACGGTGAATCGTACCGTGCGAACCGGCCGGTCGACGACGGATGCCCCTCGCGGCTGCCTGGTCGCATCGGGCGATGCCGTCGGCGTGACCGCAGTCTGCGCAGACGGCGAAACGCTCGCGCTCGCCGAACTTCTTTTCGATGGCGAACCGCTTTCCAAAACCGGCTTCACGCAGCGCTTCGGTGCCGCCCCCCTGCTTCTGAATAAAGTCTGAACCCTGAATCAAGGCTGACAACATGAAGAAACGAATCCTCATCCTGGGCGTCAATGGCTTTATCGGCCATCATCTTTCGCGCCGCATCCTCGAGACCACCGACTGGGAGGTCTACGGGATGGACATGCAGACCGACCGCATCGAAGCATTCCTCGAGGACAAGCGCTTTCACTTCTTCGAGGGCGACATCACCATCAACCGCGAGTGGATCGAGTATCACATCCGCAAGTGCGACACGGTGCTGCCGCTGGTGGCGATCGCGACACCGGCGACCTATGTGAAGCAGCCGCTCAAGGTGTTCGAACTGGACTTCGAGGCCAATCTTCCGATCGTCCGCTCGAGTGTCAAATACGGCAAGCGACTCATCTTCCCGTCGACCTCCGAGGTCTATGGCATGAGTCCGGACAAGGAGTTCGACCCGGAGTCATCGCATCTTGTCTACGGACCGATCGACAAGCCGCGCTGGATCTACGCCTGCGCCAAGCAGCTGATGGACCGGGTCATCTGGGCCTACGGCATGGAACAGAAGCTCGATTTCACGCTGTTCCGCCCGTTCAACTGGATCGGCTCGGGACTGGATTCGATCAACACCGCCAAGGAAGGCAGCTCGCGGGTGATCACGCAGTTCTTCGGTCATATCGCGCGCGGCGAACCGATCAAGCTGGTCGATGGCGGGCGGCAGAAGCGCGCCTTCACGTATATCGACGACGGCATCGATGCGCTGATGAAGATCATCGAGAACCGTAACGGCGTTGCAAGCGGCCGCATCTACAACATCGGCAATCCGGCCAACAACTACTCCGTGAAGGACCTGGCCTCGATGATGGTCAAGCTGGCGCTGCAATATCCCGAGTACAAGGACAAGGCGCGCAAGGTGAAGATCCTCACGACGACCGCGACCGCGTACTACGGCAAGGGTTACCAGGATGTGCAGCACCGCGTGCCCTCGATCGCCAGCACCAAGCGCGAGCTCGGCTGGCGCCCGCGCTTCGGCATGCAGGAAGCGTTGAAGCGCATATACGACGCCTATCGCACCCATGTGGCCGAAGCCCGGGATCTGGTTGACTAGTTTGCGCATGAGTGGACAAGGGCACCGCCCGTGCGCGGCCGACACATGACTGTCGCCCTCCGGCATTCCTTCGAGATGCCATGAAGCTCGCCCTGAAAATAGATGTCGACACCCTGCGCGGAACGCGCGAAGGGGTGCCGCGGCTGGTGGAACTGCTGAAAAAGCACAACGCGGGGGCCACCTTCCTGTTCAGCCTCGGCCCGGACCATACCGGCCGCGCAATCAAGCGCGTGTTTCGGCCCGGGTTCGTCGGCAAGGTCAAGCGCACCTCGGTGCTTGAACATTACGGGTTCAGGACGCTGCTCTACGGCACCCTGCTGCCCGGCCCCGACATCGGGCGCACCGGCGCCGCGCAGATGAAGTCGGTGGCCGACGCAGGATTCGAAGCCGGCATCCATTGCTGGAACCACGTGCGATGGCAGGACTCCGTCACGCGCGCCAATGCAATCTGGACCGAGCGCGAATTCGCGCTTGCGTTCGCGCGCTTCGAGGAAATCTTCGGCGAACCCGCGCGCGTGCATGGCGCGGCGGGTTGGCAAATGAACGTGCATGCCCTGCGACTGCAGCAGCGAAGCGGTTTCAGCTACGCGTCCGACACGCGCGGCACGCACCCGTTCGTGCCTGTCTGGAACGCCGAACCGATCCCCTGCCCGCAACTTCCAACCACGCTCCCGACGCTGGATGAGCTCATCGGCGCGGATGGCATCACGCCGGAGAACGTCGATGCGCACCTGCTGAACCTGACGCGCAAACCGCCGCGCACGGGCCATGTGTACACGCTGCATGCGGAACTCGAAGGGGGCAAGTTGGCACCGGCCTTCGAGCGACTGCTCGAGGGCTGGATGGCGCAGGGCTATTCGCTGGTCTCGCTTCGCGACTACGCCGCCGACATGAATG
>CAMBSA010000281.1 GCA_945869935.1 Bordetella parapertussis
GGGGGAGTAGTTGCCAGGGCGGAAGCGGATACGCGGCGGAAAAGGGCCAAACTAGCGCCCCATTGGACGTGGTGTTGGATGGCTTCCATGACCCGTCATCAGAGCCTGAACCTTGTCTCCAAGAGCGTTCAGGCTTTTTCATTTGCACATCTTTGAAACGGATGTGCGCCCGAATGCCGGCACACCCGCCTTCCCGGAATTGTGAGGCGGGCCCGATGTCTGTATTCCCATAGAACACAGCCCATCATGCAAAAAGAAACCTTCATCCGAGCAAAGACGCCTCGTTCGAATCGACCATCGCCACCATGCGAGCCAAGCTGGCGGCGCGCGGTTTCGAACTCGACGAATCGTCGTGGCTCAACCTGGTGGATGCGATCTGGTCGGTGCATGTGCGCGACCGCGATTGCCCGATGTTGTTCGCCAACGGCAAGGGTGTTGCCACGAAATACCTCACCAACTACTTCGGATGGTTTAGAGCTCTCGACCGGTCGCCCCGCTTCAGCCCCGATCCCGCACAGGTGCTCGCTCTGGCGGTCAGAGCATGAGTTCAACAACATCATTCGCTACATGAGCCTTTACAAAACGCCGCGCAAATTGATCGCTTCTCGCTCTGGTGGTACAGTCAGTGCATGGAGAAAAAAGTGGTTTGAATTTCCTATACGCTTGCACCCGATTCATCTTCACAATTAAAGGTCTGACATGAGTTTCAGGAATGTGCTTTGCCGCATGGCCGGGTATGTATTGACGTTTTCCGTTCCGCTTGCGTTCCCGTTCCTTGCGGGCGGTGTCCATGCCGCCGATCAGCTTCGCGTCGGACTTTCGGCCATCTATCCTGTGTACGGCGTGGCCTTCGCAGCGAGGGAACTGGGCTACTACAAGGAACGCGACCTGGACGTGCAATTGACGGATTTGTCGGGCGGGCTTGCGCAGGAAGCGCTTGCCGCGGGTGCGGTGGATGTGATCACCGCGTCGCCCTCCGGCGCGGGCGTCGCCATCTCCAAGGGCATCAAGGAGCGGATCATCGCGCCGACGGGGGGAATTACACCCGACGGATGGCATCTCGTGGTGCCGGTCAACTCGCCGATCAAGACGCTGAAGGATCTCGAGGGCAAGACGGTGGGCATCTCGAGCAAGGCATCATCGATGGACTTTTTTGCGCTGTGGGCGGCGCGCCACGCCAAGATCACCATCAAGACGATTCCGCTCGGCACGCCGGGGGTTCCTCCCGCACTGAAGAACAAGCAGATCGACGCGGCGATTCTCTGGCCGCTGGTGAGCTACCGCCACTTGATTGATGGCGAATACCGGTCGCTTGTCGATTTTGGCAAGGAGATGGAGCCGGTGCTGCCCGACACCTGGGCGGCGACCCAGGAGGTGATCGACAAGAAGCCCGAGGTGCTCCGGCGCTGGCTCCAGGCGAACGCGAAAGCCATCACCTACATGCAGGCAAACGAGGCCTGGACGATCGAGTTCCTGAAGCGCTACACCAAGGAGCCCGACCCGCGGATCCTGAAAATGGCCTACGACACCATCATCAAGCGGCTGAAGACCGACGGCGCCATGGATGCGCAATGGATGGCCAACTCGCTCGCGCTCGCCACCGACGCAGGATTCAAGCTGCCCCCGATCTCCGAGATTTTCCGGCCGATCAAGTTTTGAGTATTAGGGTGCGTGAAACCTTGAGAGCAGGAGCGCATCCTTGCGCCTGAAGGTGCTTGCGATTCAGGCGTCGTTTTTCGTCGCGCTCGGAACGATCTGGGAACTTGGCAGCCGCGCGAAGGTGCTTGATCCGGAAATCCTGCCGCCGCCCTTGCAGATCGCCGCGGCCATGGCCGATTTGCTGCAGGAAGCCGCCTTCATCCAGGAGGCTGGCATCACCTTGTGGCGCGTGGTCGTCGCGTTCCTGATCGCGGCACCCATCTCGCTTCTGGTCGGGTTTGTGCTCGGTGAAAACCGCCGCTTCGGCGACCGACTGGGCGGCCTCTTCAATGTCGTGCTCGCCGTGCCGCAATCCATCTTCCTGCCGATTTTCATTCTCATGCTCGGACTCGGAACGACGCAGAAGATCGCCTACGGCATCACGCACGTGTTCTTCGTGGTCACCATCACCACCATGGCTGCGGTACGGCAGGTGCCGGCGCAGTGGGTGCAGGCCACCCGTTCCTTCGGCGGCGACCGGTGGCGGATCTACCGCAGCATCTACCTGCCCGCGATGGCGCCGCAGGTCATGACCGGTCTTCGGCTCGGCCTGATCTTCTGCATCATCGGAATTTTGCTTGCCGAAATGTACGGATCGCGCGACGGCGTCGGGCTTGTGATCTACCGCTTCGGGCAGGCCTACCAGATAGTCCACCTGATGGCCTCGATCTTCCTCATATCGTTCATATCTGTTGCAATCAACGAGACGATGCGCCTGTGGGAAACGCGGCTCGGCAAATGGAATCTGGAACGCTGACATGAAAGCGAACACCACGCCGGTCATCGAGGTTCAGGGTCTGCGCCATGCCTACGGGCAGGGCGCGAACGCAGTGCTCGCGCTCTCCGACATCGCGTTGTCGGTTGCGGAAGGATCGTTTGTCTCCATCGTCGGCCCGAGCGGCTGCGGCAAGTCGACCCTGCTGCAGATTCTTGCGGGCCTTTTGCCATCGACCTCGGGCGAAGTGCGCATCGACGGCCACACCGTCCATGGCCCGCAACCGGGCAAGATCGCAGTCGTGTTCCAGGACCCGACGCTGCTGCCGTGGAAGACGGCACTCGAAAACGTTTTGTTTCCGCTGGAAGTGCAGGGACGTCCCGCGGATGCGCGGCGCGAATCGGCGAACGCGATGCTGGAGCTGGTGGGCCTGCGCGACTTCACGCATCGCTACCCGCACGAACTCTCCGGCGGCATGCGGCAGCGCGTGTCGATCGCGCGCGGCCTTGCGCAGGACCCGCGCATCATCCTGATGGACGAACCGTTCGGCGCGCTCGATGAGCAGACCCGCATGCGCATGGGGCAGGAACTGCTCACCATCTGGGAGCGCACGCGAAAGACGATTCTGCTCATCACACACAGCCTGACCGAGGCGCTGTTCCTTTCCGATCAGGTGCTCGTCATGAGCGGCCGGCCCGGGCGCATCGTGGAGCGCATCGACATCGACTTCCCGCGGCCGCGCAACATCGACATCATGGGCAGCCCCGAATTCGGCGTAGCGCGCAACAGGGTGTGGCATCTGCTGGATACGCCGCCCGAGGCGCAGGCGTGCGCTTCGGAGACGGGGAGCGGCAGCGCGTGAACCGCAACACGTGGATCGTGACAATCGTCATCCTCGCGGTGTGGGAGGCGGTCTGCCGCCTGCAGTGGGTGCCCGGCGTGATCCTGCCGGCGCCAACCGCGATTGCCGCCGCCGCCGGGGAATCGTGGAAGGAATTCGCGCTGGGCATGCGCGTAACCTTGATGGAAATGGCGGCCGCCGCGGCGATCGCCTGCGTGACCGGCATCGCGCTCGGCACGCTGCTCGGCCGATCGGCGCTGGCGAGTGCCGCTGCCAGTCCCCTGCTGACGGCGGCCTTCGCCGTGCCGCTCATCACCTGGTACCCGCTGTTCATGACCTGGTTCGGACTCGGTTCGGCATCGAAAATTGCCTACGGCGCAGTCTCCGGCATTTTCCCGATTGCGCTTGGCACGATCAACGGCCTGCGGGGCGTGGACAGCGCGGCGCTACTTTTCGGCCGCTCGGTCGGCTGCGATCGCTTCACGCTCTTTACGCGCATCGTGCTTCCGCTGGCACTGCCGTCGATCGTCACCGGCATGCGCATCGGACTTGCGCTCACCGTCATCGGCGTGATCGCCACCGAGATGCTGTCATCGCTGGACGGCGTCGGCTTCCTGATCTCGTACAACCGCTCGATGTTCAACACCGCGCATGTGTATCTTGGCATCCTGCTCGCCCTGCTGTGCGCCTGGGGCGTCAACCGCGGGCTGACGACGATCGAGCGACGGTTTTCTGCGTGGCGGACGGACGCGCAGGGCTGACCCGGTCGGCTGCTTGGGGTCGAGAAGTGTCCCCAGGCGAAAGGACGGTAGTCGGCCAGGAGGGGACATTTAGTATCGGTAAGTTCGAGCCTTATACTGAAGCCGCGGTAGTTTAGGGCTGCGAGATGCGGCCTTCGAGTGTTATGTTTGTGACATGATGGCGCAGGTGGG
>CAMBSA010000282.1 GCA_945869935.1 Bordetella parapertussis
TGAGTACCCACTCGATCGGCCGCCCGAGCAGGCCGCCGCGCTTGTTGATCTGCTCGATCGCGATCTCGGCGGCGAGCTTGTGCACAAGGCCAGTGGCGCCAAGCGGCCCGGTGAGCGCGAGCGAACTGCCGATACGGATCGGCGCCCCGGCCGGTGCCTGTGCGAATGAAAATCCTGCGACAAGCGCCAGGGAAAAACCTGCGGCAATCGCACTGCGACGTCCTGTATTCATGGCTGCTTTCCTCTCTTACCAACGATGTTAGTAGCGGCACATCCCCTGTCCCGCCGGCTCACAGCCCGAATCAGGGGACGATCAGGCTTGCGCCCGGCGCGGAAAATTCCTTCGGCCAGACGACATTCCACTTGCCGTTCTGGAGCTGCTTCACGCGGTAGAGGTCCGGACCCTTGATGAAGTTGTTCGGGCCGTCCCAGCGGACCTGCCCGATGATCGTGTTCACCCGGTTGCCCTTGAGCCAGGCCGCGAGCGTCTTGTCGTCGATGCTCCGGGTCGCGGACACCGCCGCCTCCAGCACCTGCCATGTGGAGTACTGTGTGGACGCCATCAGCTCGACCGAATTGTCGGGCAGGCCGGCCTTGGCACCCCGATCATTGAAGGTCCGGACAAATTCCGCCGCCACCGCGTTGTTGGTGAAGGGAGCGTGCTCCTCGAACACGGTGATCGCAAGCGCGTTGCGCGCATCCGGGTACTTCGCCATCGGTCCCGGCGCTGGCAGCATGTAGAACTGGATCGGCGGCGTGTAGTCGATCTTTTTCATCGCTTCGATCAGCAGGTTGCCTTCCAGGCCAAGCGCGCCGGCCCAGAGGAAGTCCGGCTTCGCGTCCTTGATCCGGCTGGCGATCGCACCGAAGTCGCGGTTGCCGAAATCCCAGTCGAGATACAGTACTTCCTTGATGCCACGCTTCTTCGCCACCTCGCGCGCGCCGCCCGAGACGAAGTGCGTGGAGGGGAATTTGCTCGTTATGATCGCCACCGTCTTCGGCGGCTTGGGCGAGGCCATGACCGCATCGAACACGGTGCCCGGCCACACATTCTCGACGTCGTACGCCTGCCCTCCCACCGAGAACTGCATCTCGTATTTCGCCAGCGCCGGCAGCCCGAACGTGCAGTGCAGCAGCATCTTGTTGTAGCGCTGTGCCACGCCCATGGCCGACAGGATCGCACCGGTGCCATAGGGCCCCATCAGCAGGTCTACCTTGTCCACCGTGAGCAACTGCTCGTACAGGGTCCGCGCGACGTCGGGACGTGACTGATCGTCCTTGAGAACGAACTCGATCTGCCGCCCGAGCAGGCCGCCACGCTTGTTGATCTGGTCGATCGCGATCTCGGCCGCGAGTTTATGCACAAGGCCGGTTGCCCCGAGCGGACCGGTAAGCGACAGCGTGCCGCCGATGCGGATCGGACCGCCCGCTGATTGCGCAAACGAAGCGCCCGCGGCCAACGCAAGCGCCGCGCCGGCTCCTGCCGCAAGTACCTGACGACGTGATGTGTTCATGAACGTCCTCCTCCATCCATAACGCGGGGTGCCGTCCTGCCGGACGCGGGAAAACCCGCGTCCGGTGACCGGCTTTTATACAGGGATCAGGGCGTGATCAGCCTGGCGCCGGGCGCCGCCCATTCCTTCGGCCAGACGGTGAGCCACTTGCCGTTCTGCACCTGCTTGACGCGCATCAGGTCATCGCCGTAGTTGTTCTGGCCGTTGAAGCGCAGCTTGCCCTGGATGGTGTCGACGGTGTTCTTCTTCAGCCACTGGCCGAGCACCTTGTCATCCAGGCTCTTGTTCGCGGTCACCGCCGCTTCGAGCACCTGCCAGGCGGCATACGACGCCGCAGCCTGCGTTTCCACGGTCGTGTCCGGCAGACCGGCCTTGGCCGCGCGCTCGTTGAAGGTCTTCACAAACTGCGCGATCGCCGGGTTGTTGGTGAACGGCGGGTGTTCCTCGAAGATCGTCGCGGCGAGCGCGTTCTTGCCCTCGGGCGCCTTCGCAAGCGGCCCCGGAGCGGGGTACAGGTGGAAGTGCATCGGCGGTTCGTAGTCGATCTTCTTCGCGGCTTCGAGGAACAGGTTGCCCTCGAGCCCGATATCCCCCACCCAGAGGAAGTCGGGTTTCGCGTCCTTGACGCGGCTGGCGATCGGGCCGAAGTCCCGGTTGCCGAATTCCCACTCGAGGAACAGCACTTCCTTCAGGCCGCGCTTTTTTGCGACTTCGCGCGCACCCAGCGACATGAAGTGCAGCGAGGGAAATTTGCTGGTGATGATCGCGATCGTCTTGGGGGGTTTGGCGGAAGCCGCGAGCGCATCGAACACCGTGTTCGGGTAAGTCGTGCCCGGGTCCGCGCCGATCGCCCAGGTCGGGAAATGCATGTCGTACTTGGCAAGGTTCGGGATGCCGAAGGTGTGATGGATCAGGATCTTGTTGTAGCGCTGCGCCACGCCCATCGCAGAGAGGATGTTGCCGGTGGCATACGGTCCGAGCAGCAGGTCGACCTTCTCCACCGTCAGCAGCTGTTCGTACAGGGTGCGCGCCACGTCCGGCTTGGACTGGTCGTCCTTGACGATCCATTCCACCGGGCGACCGAGCAGGCCGGTGGTCTTGTTCAGGTGCTCGACGTATATCTCGCCCACCAGCTTGTGGATCAGTGCAGTCGCCGACAGCGGGCCGGTGAGGGCGAGCGTGCTGCCGACCTTGATCGGCTGACCCGAGGTCTGCGCCGTGGCGGGCTGCGACAGCATGCCCAGGGAAAGAAGCGCGCCGGCGATCCCGGTCGCGATACGTTTTGAGAACCTCATCGTGTGCTCCTCCTCATTGTGTTCGCCGGGCGGATTGTCGTGCCCTGACGGAACCTGCTGGACGTGCCGAAATACGGAATAAGTCTGCGCGACGATCATACATGCGAGTCGCTCATCGGAGCAAAGCGAAAAACTCTATACAAATGATGCCTCCGTCCGGCGATGCAATGAATTCAACGCGTGAGATCAGCGCTTGTCCTGCCAGTAACGCGGCGCGCGTTCGCGCTCGGAATGCGTCTCGATCCCCTGCGATCCCACGCGAAGTTCGATCGCCCCTCCCCTGTCGGTGCGCAGTACCTGAGCGCCGGCGTTTTCATAGCGGCGCACCACCTCGGCGCGCGGATGTCCGAAGCGGTTCCGGTAACCGGCCGATACCAGCGCATAGCGCGGCGCCACCGCCTGCACGAACTCCGGCGACGAGGACCCCGCCGCGCCGTGATGAGGCACCAGCAGAACATCGGCACGAAGTTCCGACGCGTGCGCGAGGACGATTGCCTGCTCCGCCCGCCGCTCGATGTCCGCTGTAAAAAGCACGGTACCGCCGGGTGCGACCGCACGCAGCACGCAACTCCGGTTGTTGGTACTGACAAAGGGGTTGTCGAGCGTCGCCGGATCGGGGTGCACGAACAGGAACTCCACCCCGTCCCACGACCAGCGTCGTCCGGCGAGACAGGGCAGCCGGTAGCGCGCGTCGCGCACCCGGTCGTCGGGAAGTGCGATCGCCGTCCACGCAATTTCCGTGGGCAGCGCACCAAGCACCGAACGGGCGCCGCCGGCGTGATCGCTGTCGTCGTGGGACACCACCGCCGCATCGAGGCGCGAGATTCCCTGTGCGCGCAGCGCCGGCACAACCACCCTCTTGCCGGAGTCGCTGTCCGGCCCCCAGGACGGGCCGGTGTCGAACAACAGCGTGTGATGGCTCGTGCGCGCAAGCACCGCGAGACCCTGCCCGACATCGAGCATCGTAATCTGCAGTTCCCCGTGCTCAGGCGCCGCTGGCGGCAGGGCGATCATCGGCAGGCACAGCACCGCGCCGAGGCTGCGCGCGGGAATGCCGCGCGGTGCGAGCAGCCAGCCAATGCCCCCCAACGCAAGCGCGACGCTCCAGAGCGGCGGCGCATGCTGAGTCCACTGCGCCGAATCGAACGCCGACAGCACACCGAGGAAGGCAATCAGCGGTTCGAGCACCGCGTGCGCCGCGCCGAGCATCGGGCCGGCAGGCAATACCGCCGCCAGCAGTGCAAGCGGGGTCACGATCCAGCTCACCACCGGAATCGCGATTGCGTTGGCGAGCGGCGACACCAGGGACACCTGCTGAAAAAACACCAGAGACATCGGCACCAGCGCGATTATCACCGCCCACTGCATCCTGCCC
>CAMBSA010000283.1 GCA_945869935.1 Bordetella parapertussis
CTACGCCACCATGCGTAAGTCGGGGCTGATCGCCACGTGTCTGACCAATTTGGCCATGGTCCCCGACGTCAATGCTGGCGAGGCTGCGGTGGGGCAGGTGTGGGCCATCATCTCGGCCGACAGGGTGTGCGGGATCGACAGGAAGCCGCCGATGGCGAGCTTGCCTTCTTTCCAGAGCTGCTTAACGCGGTTCAGGCGCATGCGAGCCCCCCTTGGTTGTTCTTGGTGATCGAGGCCCGAGCTTACGCGATTGGACACGCGCCGGGCACGGACTTAGCGTGCCGGTTAGCAACTCATAACGCTCGCGTAACACTCGCGCACCGCCCGCCCGGAGTCCGCCATGCCCGGCACCGAAGTCCTCGAAAGGCAAATCGCCCGCGGGGCGCGATACGCACGTGGCGCGCGATAGACGTAAGTTTCGACGCGCGAGATCCCGAGGGTCACTGGTCGAGCCGGAATCAACTGGCGTCCTCGAGGATCAGGTCCGACGCCTTTTCGGCCACCATGACCACCGGCGCGTGCGTATTGCCCGAGACCAGGGTGGGCATGATCGAGCAATCGACCACCCGCAGACCGCTCACGCCAATCACTTTCAGCCGATCGTCCACGACCGCCTGCGGATCGTCGCCCATCCTGCAGGTTCCGACGGGATGGAAGATGGTGGCGCCGTAGTTGCGCACGAACTCGAGCAGATCCGCGTCGGTCTTCGCCTCCGGCCCCGGACGGTATTCACCGGCAACGTAGGGTTTCATGGCGTCGGTGCCCGCCCTTGATCAGGTTGCGCGCCATCGGCCCGCCCATCGTCCCCAGTCCGAGAAACGCGACCTTCATGATTTGATCTCGAATCCGCCGTAGGGGAACCAGCCAGCGCCCGCGAGTACGCCGCCGTCGCACGGCACTAGTGCGCCGGTGATCCCGCTCGCCGCCGGCGAGAGCAGAAAGTGGATGACTTCTGCGATCTCGGCTGGCGCCATCAGGCGGTGCATCGGCGTGGCGTTCAGGATCGGGGTGAAGTCGCGTTCGCCCTTGCGCTCTTTCGGTTTGAGGAACGGGGTGTCGGTCCATCCGGGTGCCACGGCGTTGACGCGCACACCCTTGGATGCCCAGTGCACGCCCAGGATCTGGGTCAGGCTCGCCACCGCAGCCTTGGCCGGGCCGTAGGCCAGCACCGGGCCGGGATTCACCCCCACCACCGAGGATATATTGACGATGCCGCCGCCCTTTCCGCGCCGCGCGATGCTCGAGCCGATCACTCGGCAACTGGCATAAGTGCCGGTCAGGTGGGAGTCGACGATGCGGCGGAACTCCGCGACCGGCCAATCCTCGATCGGCCGAGGCACTTGCGCGATGCCCGCGCAGCAGACCAGCGCATTGACCTCACCCAGGGCGGTCTCCACCGAGACGAGCGCTGCGTGCAGCGCGTCCTCGTCCAGAACGTCGCCGGCAGCGAAGCTGGCCGACTCGCCGAGTTCCTGCACGAGCGCGCGCGCGGCCTCCACATTCAGATCCAGGATGCCGGCACGCCCACCGCCCGAAATGATGCGCCGGGCGGTGGCGGCACCGATTCCGCTGGCGCCGCCGGTGACTATCGCGGTGATCATGACATGCCCATGTGGATTGCGAGCTGCAACTGGGCGTTGACCGAAAGAACTTTCAAGTACCCGACGCGAACCTTGGTGCGTTGCTGGGCAAACGCAGACGGCGTCCCGGCGGCAAGCGCAATTGCGCCCGCGCCGACAGAGCCCAGAAAACGGCGGCGTGGAAAATGCAGTGAAGACATGATGATTCCTCCTCTGGTGTGGGTCAGGCTGTGGGTCGGTCTGCAGGTCGGACTTAGGTCGCGCTCGCGCCGCTCAGGCGCTGTTGATTTTCGTACTCGCGCATGACGATTTCGTGGACCTGGTACTGGAGTTCCGCGAACTCCGGACTGCGATGCAGCTCTTCCCGCCGCGGATAGCCGAGGAAGCGCATGCCCTCGAACCCGTTGTTGGGCATGCCGGTGGTGGTCGGGATGTCCGCGGCGGTCATGGCAATGCGCAGCGTGCCCTGGGCGTGCGCGGGCGCAGCGGCAATCGCGGCGAGAGCTAGGGCATACGGGAGCGTGCGACTAAGCATGACAAACCCTTTTTCGGCTTCGTTGGTAGGAGGTGCGGACGAGTTAAGGCCGTACTAGTCTATCAAGCGCGCAAGGGCTGTGCCACGGCCTCGGTGTAGTGCTGACTCGCAGGCACCTGTTTCGACGCTCCCATTACGGTGCGCGAGGCACCAGGATCGGGCCAAGGGGTGGAGTGTGCGCAGTACGCCGGGGGCTCCGGCATCGGAGGCGGGAAGGGCGACATGCAGCCAGCCCAGCCAGGGCCAGCCGTCCACTTCGATCCGGATGAGGTTCGGGACTACTTCGACCGGCCGATCGTGTTTGCAACCGTGCGTGTCGCCATGGGCGACGATCGCCGGCCTGCCGAGCCTGCGGTGATTGTGAGGATACTCACGCACCTGGGTTTGCCTGCCCGCGCTGCCGCGCTCACCGGCTCGGCCGCTGGCCCTCTTCCAGGCAGCCTGATCCTTGCGGCAAGAACGGTTCTGCAACGGGGCTGACGATCCGGCGCGGCCAGCGCTTGCGCCAAGCGGGAAAATTGCGCCCCAGTGAGGCAATTCGGGCCGATTCAGAGGTCAAATGGTTATCGAGGGCGGGGAATTTTCACCAAACACTGCGTGATTGACCGCTTCTGGGTCCGGCGATACAGTCGCGGATAGTCAATAGAAGCGTTTAAATTTCCTACTCACCCACGCTTTGCAAAGCCTTGCGTCGTTGCAAGGCCTGCCAAGCGCGCCTGCGCAATTCGTGGCACCTTACGCTAGGCCCGATTCGGGACAGGATGGGGCGCAGACACGAAGGCTGACACGCGCAGCGTGCCAGTCGATGGCATTCACCAGGGGAAATCATGCAAAGACTCGAAGGAAGAACCGCGCTCGTCACGGGCGCGGCACGTGGTATCGGCGCGGCGACGGCCCGGCGCCTTGCATCCGAAGGCGCGCGCATCGTGATCGCAGACCTGCTCGACGATGCCGGCGCGAAGACCGCGGCGGCGATCGTTGCCGCGGGCGGGCAGGCCGAGTACCTGCATGCGGACGTGTCGCGCGAGACCGACTGGCAGGCGGCCTGCGCGCTGGCCAAGTCGCGCTTCGGCGGCCTCGATATCCTTGTCAATAACGCAGGCGTGGTGTTCGCCGCATCGGTGGAGGAGACCACGCTCGAGGACTGGCAGAGGATGCACGCGGTCAACGTCGAGGGCGTGTTCCTCGGCATCCGCGTCTGTACACCCTTGCTGAAAGAAGGCGGTGCGCGCTTGCCGGGCGGTGCGGCGATCGTCAATCTTTCGTCGATCGCGGGCCTCGTCGGCTCGCCGCGCATGCCCGCCTACAGCGCGTCGAAGGGCGCGGTGCGGCTGCTGACGAAATCGGTTGCGCTCGAATACGGGCAGAAGAAGTACCCGATTCGGATCAACTCGGTGCATCCGGGCGTGATCGACACGGACATGGGGCAGATGGTCGTGGATCTGGTGATGAAGCGCATGGCCAAGGACGAAGCCGTGGCACGCGCGCTGCTCGTCTCGCAGCACCCGATCGGACGGCTCGGCAAGGCGGAGGACGTGGCCAACGTCATAGCGTTCCTGTGCTCCGACGATGCGGCGTTCGTCACCGGCAGCGAACTGGTGGTGGACGGCGGTTACACGGCGCAGTAGAAATCTTCCGACCGGTCAATCTGCCAACCTGAGAATCTAGATCTTAAAGATACTTTTCAAATCACTTTTTTCTGATGCGCGACGGTATCGCCGTCTCGAGAAGAAGTCTAGCGCAGTCAATCGTGCGGTGTTTGGCAAGATTCCCCGCGGTCAATGATGGTTCGACCCTGAATCGACTCGAGTTGCCTCAGTTCGACGCACGCTGACCCCCGCCACAGCAGCGTAGGGCGTGCGGGATTGTCGGCCTCGTTGCAGAGCCGTTCTTGCCCGACACTATGCCCATGTTCACGAAGGCGTAGGTGAAGAAGATCATCGTGACCGCGCCGGCCAGCAGCCGGCTGAAAAACGTCGGTGCATTGGCCGCGATCATGAGTCCGCGCGTGATGAGCAGCAGGTACAGGACCAGCAGCACGCAGTTGCCGAT
>CAMBSA010000284.1 GCA_945869935.1 Bordetella parapertussis
CAGCCGCCGTTGAGACTGATGACAACGATAATCGGCAGATTATGTCTTGCAGCAGTGTCGATTTCCATGCCATTGAGGCCAAAGGAGCCGTCACCGTGCAGCACAATGACCTGCTGGTCTGGCCGTGCAACCTTGGCGCCTACTCCAAAAGGCATGCCGACGCCCATGGTGCCAAAAGTTCCTGAGTTGATCCGGTGGCGAGCACGTAGGGTCGGGATGGATTGCCTGCCGTAGTTGAGAATTTCCTGGCCATCCACAACCAGTATTGCGTCGCGATCCATGAAATCACGAATCTCCTTGCATAGGCGCAGGGGATGTATCGGCAAGTTGTTGGTGGACATCGCCTGCTCGGCGTCTTTTTGTTTGCTCGTATCGATAGCGGCCAGTTGGTCGCGCCATGATGCATATTTGTCCTCATCAAAAACGCTCTTACCTGCATTGATTAACTGCATGAGCACCGTCTTGGCATCCCCCAGGATTCCCAGGTCAACCCTGGAGCTCGCGCTGATTTCTGATGGATCCACATCAATACGGATAACTTTGGCTGACTTTGAGATTCGCGGAGGCTTCAGATGACCAAATACATAATTAAGTCGAGTGCCTACGACAAGCAAAAGGTCAGCTTCTTTGAGCGCAGCAGATCGTGCGTTCAGAAAAGCGCGCGGATGGTCTTCCGGGAGAACGCCTCGACCTTGAGGGGTCGTGTAGATGGGCATTCCGCTTTTGATAACCCATTCATTGAGCTCCTTTACTGCATCGGACCAAAATACACCGCTCCCCGATAACACCACGGGTTTTTTAGATTGCTCCATCAGCTTGATAGCCTGGGCGATCTGATCCGGATCGCCCATTGGACGATGACGTACCAGAGTTCGGCTCAAATCAGGCCAAATGACCTCGGCCTCATCGATTTCATGGTTGATCACATCCGAGGGCAGATCCAGGTAAACCGGTCCCGGCTTTCCTGCGATTGCCTGTCGAAATGCGCGATCGATCATCTCTGGAATTCGGTGGGTCGTATAAACGCGGCTCGCCCACTTCGTGATCGGCTTCATCAGAGCCAGTTGATCGATTTCCTGAAAACCGTCAGTAAGATATTCACTGACTGGACTCGCACCACCAAATGCGACTACAGGGCAGCAATCAATGAGGGCATTCGCAAGGCCTGTTGTCAGGTTCACCGTTCCCGGGCCGGAAGCGCCCATGCAAAGTCCTGGAATATTGGTGACGCGGGCGTATGCATGCGCGCTCATGGCAGCCGCTTGTTCATGGCGAACGTCAATACCGCGAATACCTTTTGCCATGGTCAGAGTCAGCAAATCATTGATCGGCCCGCCCATGATGAAAAAGAAATCCTTGATCCCGATTCTTTTCAGGGTCTCTGCGACAAGTTCGTTACCGGTGATGTTGGCCATTTGCAATTATTTTAGTGATGAATGGGAGTCAATATACTAACCGTTTGGTTTTGGTATCGGACCGTTATCTGCCGGAACATCTGCGATATGGAATCCAGTGAAACAGAGCCACTGTTTCACTAATTGAAATTATCAGAAGGAATCGGGTTGCGAAGAAATGGGGTCGGATACGATAGTGTTGTTCTTATTATTAAGATGTAGTCACTGCAATCCAATTTAGCCACAAGAAGATTTTCAAGTCAGTTCAAGGAGACTTCCTTCGGGGCGCGTCGCAATGACAATCCCGGCAAGAAATCAAAAGCTCCCCATCACCTTGCCCCACTTCGGATCAGGCCTGACCTTCAAAGGCTGCGGCGCCGCGGCGAGCGCAGTGCGTGTGGTCGAGGTGATGTTCAGCAGCACCGGCTTACCGAATTCCGCTTCGAGCAGCGGCACCGCGTGGATGGCATACCAGAGTCCGCCCGGCAGCAGCAGCGCCTGGGCCTGCGGCGCATCACGCAAAGCCTGTGCGCCGAGTTCCAGCGCAAGATCATGGTCGGCGGCGGCGCTCGACACCTTGTTCTGGTCCAGCGTGCGGCCGCGTGAGCGTAGCGACACAACTTCAATGCCGGCTTCCTTCAGATAGTTCGACAGGGCGGTATTGACGTTTTCCGGCCAGCGCGTGGCCAGCGCGAGTTTGGTGACACCGAAGTGCTGCAGCGTCGCGATATGCGCTTCGAGGTCGGTGTCACAGGGGATGCCGGTGCGCTGCGCACCTTCGTCGAGGATTTCGCGCATCTTTTTGCGTCCCAGCACCGAGGCGACCGGCACGCCGCTCAATGAGATGCGATCAACGTTTTTCTTTTTCAGCAGGTCAAAGGCTTTCCACAGCGCCGGCAGCTCGGTTTCGACCGCGGCCAGGCTGTATTCCTTGAGGTTCAGGCCCGTGGTGACCAGCATCATGCCGTCCGGCGCGACACGGTAGAACTGGTAGGCGTCCATGTCGGTGTAGAGGTGCGGGATGACGTAGCCGAGGGTGAGCCAGGGGCTGACGATGCTCATGTTTGCGAGTCCGTAGGGCAGAAAAGCCGCCATTATCCATGACTTGCAGTTCCGTCACCGGTATACCCCTGTTTTCGGCTATCCTCGCGCTTTGCTTTTTGACCCCTTTTCATTTTTTCTTCCGGAACTCCGCACCATGGCTCAGTACGTATTCACGATGAACCGGGTGGGCAAGATGGTGCCCCCCAAACGCCAAATTCTCAAAAACATCTCGCTGTCGTTTTTCCCCGGCGCCAAGATCGGTGTGCTCGGCGTCAACGGCTCGGGAAAATCCAGCCTGCTCAAGATCATGGCCGGTGTCGACAAGGAATACGACGGCGAAGCGACGCCGATGCCGAATCTGAACATCGGTTTCCTGCAGCAGGAGCCGCAGTTGAATCCCGAGCAGACCGTGCGCGAAGCGGTGGAAGAGGGGCTCGGTGAAGTGTTCAACGCGCAGAAAAAGCTCGATGAGATTTATGCCGCTTATGCCGAACCGGATGCGGATTTCGACAAGCTTGCATCCGAACAGGCCAAGTACGAAGCACTGCTGTCCAATGCCGGTTCCGATACCGAGCATCAGCTCGAGATCGCCGCCGACGCATTGCGCCTGCCGCCATGGGACGCCAAAATCGACAAGCTGTCGGGCGGCGAGAAGCGCCGTGTCGCGTTGTGCCGTCTGCTGCTGTCCAAACCCGACATGCTGCTGCTCGACGAACCGACCAACCATCTGGATGCGGAAAGCGTCGACTGGCTGGAGCAGTTTTTGCACCGTTTCCCGGGCACCGTCGTCGCGGTCACCCATGATCGTTACTTCCTTGATAACGCCGCCGAGTGGATCCTCGAACTGGACCGCGGTTCCGGCATTCCGTGGAAAGGCAATTACAGTTCCTGGCTGGAGCAGAAGGAAGACCGCCTGCAGAAGGAAGAAGCGACCGAATCCGCGCGGCAGAAGGCGCTGAAAAAGGAACTCGAGTGGGTGCGCCAGAATGCCAAGGGCCGCCAGGCGAAATCGAAGGCGCGGATCGCGCGCTTCGAGGAACTGTCATCGTTTGATTACCAGCAACGTAACGAGACCCAGGAGATTTTCATTCCGGTGGCTGAGCGCCTTGGCGAGCAGGTCATCGAATTCAAGGACGTGTCCAAGGGTTTCGGCGACCGCTTGCTGATCGACAAGCTGACGTTTTCGATTCCGCCGGGCGCCATCGTCGGTCTCATCGGCCCCAACGGTGCGGGTAAATCAACGCTGTTCAAGATGATTACCGGCAAGGACAAGCCCGATTCCGGCGAGGTGGTCATCGGTTCGACGGTGAAGCTCGCGGTGGTGGATCAGTCGCGCGAGGCGCTGCCCGACGACAAGACCGCGTGGGAGGCAATCTCCGGCGGGCTCGACATCATCAATGTCGGCAAGTTCGAAATGCCGTCACGCGCCTACCTCGGCCGTTTCAACTTCAAGGGCCAGGATCAGCAGAAAAAAGTCGGCACGCTGTCCGGCGGTGAACGCGGCCGCCTGCATCTGGCGCAGACGCTGCTCACCGGCGCCAACGTGCTGCTGCTCGACGAACCGTCCAACGACCTCGACATCGAAACACTGCGCGCGCTGGAAGATGCACTGCTCGAATTCGCCGGCTGCGTGCTGGTGATTTCGCATGATCGCTGGTTCCTCGACCGCATCGCCACGCACATCCTTGCCGCCGAGGGCGATTCGCAGTGGACCTTCTTCGCCGGCAAC
>CAMBSA010000285.1 GCA_945869935.1 Bordetella parapertussis
CAGGCGTTTCCCTACACGCCGATCGCCAATCCGCGCTGGATGGTGCCCGACTGGACCTTCGGCATCGAGGAGGAGCGGCTGCAGTCGCTTGTCGATGAAGTCAGGGCCAAGGGCGCGCAGGCGGTGATCCTGCTCTCGCACAACGGCATGGACGTCGATCTCAAGCTCGCCTCTCGCGTCTCAGGCATCGATGTGATCCTCGGCGGGCATACGCACGACGGTGTGCCGGCGCCGGTCGCGGTGGCGAATCCGAAGGGCACGACGCTTGTCACCAACGCGGGCTCGAACGGCAAGTTCCTCGCGGTGCTCGACCTCGATATCCGCGGCGGGCGGCTCGCGGATGTTCGCTACCGACTGCTGCCGGTGTTCTCGCGCCTGCTGCCGGCGGATGCGGACATGAGCGCGCTGATCGAGCGCATCCGCAGCCCGTACAAGGCAAAGCTCGAGGAAAGGCTCGCCACCACCGAAGGCCTGTTGTATCGGCGCGGCAATTTCAACGGATCGTTCGACCAGGTGATTCTCGACGCGCTGATGACGCAGAAGGACGCGCCGATCGCGTTTTCGCCGGGATTCCGCTGGGGCACGTCGATCCTGCCCGGACAGGTAATTACCAACGAACACCTGATGGACCAGACCGCGATCACCTACCCGAACGTGACGGTGAACGAACTCACCGGCGAGGCGATCAAGGCCATTCTCGAGGACATCGGCGACAACCTGTTCAATCCCGATCCCTACTACCAGCAGGGCGGTGACATGGTGCGCGTCGGCGGCCTGACGTACGCCTGCGATCCGCTCGCCAAGATGGGTTCGCGGATTTCCGACATGCGCCTCGCAGGCAAGCCGATTGCCGCGGACAAGACCTACAAGGTCGCAGGCTGGGCGCCGGTGGCCGAGGGCGGCGGTGCGGGCAACACCGGCGAACCGGTGTGGGAGGTGGTCGGCCGCCATCTTAGGGATCGGAAAGTCATCCGGCCCCCGAAGCTCAACCTGCCGCGCCTTGCGGGGGTGAAGGGGAATCGGGGAATCGGCTGAAAAGGCATTGTTATCCGCAGATGAACGCAGATTAACGCGGATAAAACCTCGAGCGAGTTCGTCTGTGTTTGTCTGCGGGCCCATGGCATCTCTTGCGCTTGAAATCCGGGCAATTAGCCCCATATTTTCAAGGTATTGCAGTGTTTCTTGGGTATAATTACCGGTTCAGCGGAGGTTTTCATGCCGATTTACGAATATAAATGCTCCTCGTGCGGTTTCCAGAAGGAGTATTTGCAGAAGGTCAGCGATCCGCGCCTCACGGATTGTCCGGAGTGCGGCAAGGCGACCTTTCAGAAGATGCTCACTGCGGCGGGTTTCCAATTGAAGGGCGGCGGCTGGTACGTCACGGATTTTCGCGACGGCGGTTCCAAGCCCGCGGCCGCCACGACGCCTGCTGCGTCGTCCTCGGGCGACGGTGCGAAGGCATCGACCGAGTCGAAGTCCGAGTCGAAGTCCGATTCAAAGTCCGACAGCGGCGGCGAGTCGAAGTCCACGTCCGCGACTCCGGCGGCAGCGCCCGCGCCGGCTGCTGCGCCTGCGGCAAGCTCGTCGGGGTCGAGTTCCGGTTCCTGAGCACGGGCGGTCTGCCCGGGATGAGCTCCCGCCGGACGCAGCCGCTGGATGACACGCTGCATCCGGCAATCCCTGGTGACACAGGGGGCGATGCGGTCATCGAAGTGCGTGCCTTTGCAGTCCATGCTTGCCTTTTGGGGCCTGACGGTTCGCGACCATGAAGAAATACATCATCACCGGCCTGCTGATCTGGATCCCGCTTGCGATCACGCTGTGGGTGCTCAATCTGCTCGTCACCTCGCTCGACCAGACGCTGCAGGTGGTGCCGCCCGAGTGGCAGCCGAAGATGCGCATCCCCGGGCTTGGGGTGGTGCTCACCGTGCTGGTGGTGTTCGCCACCGGCGTGTTCGCCTCCAACTTCCTTGGCAGGCGTGTCATTGGCTTCTGGGAGGGTTTGCTCCGGCGCATCCCGGTGGTGAATTCGATCTACGGCGGCGTGAAGCAGGTGAGCGACACCCTGTTCTCGCCCGGCGGCGAGGCGTTCCGCAAGGCGCTGCTGATCCAGTATCCGCATGCGGGCAGCTGGACGATCGCCTTCCAGACCGGACAGCCCGGCGGCGATGTGCCGAACCATCTCAAGGGCGACTATGTGAGCGTGTATGTGCCCACCACGCCCAACCCGACCTCCGGCTTTTTCCTGATGCTTGCCAAGGCTGACGTGATCGAGCTCGACATGACGGTGGACGAAGCGCTCAAGTACGTCATCTCGATGGGTGTGGTTGCGCCGGGCGCGAACCGCCCGCGCGGCTGATCCGGTCTTCTACTCAAACACCCACCTGCGGACCCTCCGATGAGAACTCACTACTGCGGCCAGGTTGACTCGACCCTGATCGATCACACCGTCACCCTGTGCGGCTGGGCGCATCGCCGCCGCGACCACGGCGGGGTGATCTTCATTGACCTGCGCGACCGCGAGGGCCTGGTACAGGTGGTGTGCGACCCCGACAGGGCGCAGACCTTCGCCAGCGCCGAGCGCGTTCGCAACGAGTTCGTGCTTCGCGTGGTGGGCCGCGTGCGCCGCCGTCCCGACGGCTCGATCAACCCGAACATCCGCTCGGGCGAGATCGAAGTGCTCGCGCACGACATGGAAATTCTCAACGCCGCGGTGACGCCGCCGTTTCAGCTCGATGACGAAGGTCTGTCGGAGACAGTGCGCCTCACGCATCGCGTGATCGACCTGCGCCGTCCCCAGATGCAGAAGAACCTGATGCTGCGTTACCGCGTGGCGATGGCAGTGCGGCGCTTCCTCGATGCGGACGGTTTCATCGACATCGAGACGCCGATGCTCACCAAGTCCACGCCCGAGGGCGCGCGCGACTACCTCGTGCCTTCGCGGGTGCATTCGGGCGAGTTCTTCGCCTTGCCGCAGTCGCCGCAGTTGTTCAAGCAGCTGCTGATGGTGGCGGGCTTCGACCGCTACTACCAGATCACCAAGTGCTTCCGTGACGAGGACCTGCGTGCCGACCGCCAGCCCGAATTCACGCAGATCGACTGCGAGACCTCGTTCCTCGACGAGACCGCGATCCGCGGCATCTTCGAGGGCATGATCCGCAGCGTCTTCAAGGAGACGATGGGCGAGACGCTCGAGGAGCCGTTCCCGGTGATGAGCTGGGCCGATGCGATGCTGCTCTACGGCTCGGACAAGCCCGACCTGCGCGTGCCGCTGAAATTCACCGAACTCACCGACGTGATGAAGACGGTGGACTTCAAGGTGTTCTCCGGACCCGCGAACAATCCCGCCGGTCGCGTTGCCGGCCTGCTGATTCCCGGGGGCGGTGAGCTCACCCGCGGCGAGATCGATGCCTATACGCAATTCACGACCATCTACGGCGCGAAGGGCTTGGCCTATATCAAATTCAATGATGTCTCGAAGGGCCGCGAGGGCATGCAGTCGCCGATCGTGAAGAACCTCTCGGACGAGGCGCTGGCTACGATCGTCGAGCGCTCGGGCGCCAGGAACGGCGACCTGATGTTCTTCGGCGCGGACAAGGCGAAGGTCGTCAACGACGCGCTCGGTGCGCTGCGGGTAAAGATCGGCCACGAGAAGAAACTCGCCGAGTCCGGCTGGCGGCCGCTGTGGGTGGTGGATTTTCCGATGTTCGAATTCGACGATGAAGCCAAGCGCTGGGTCGCGCTTCACCACCCCTTCACCGCGCCCAAGGACGGGCACGACCAGTACCTCGATTCCGATCCGGGCCGTGCCATCGCCAAGGCCTACGACATGGTGCTGAACGGCTGGGAAATCGGCGGCGGCTCGGTGCGTATCCACCGCGAGGAGATGCAGTCCAAGGTGTTCCGCGCGCTTGCGATCGGCGAAGAGGAGGCAAAGCTCAAGTTCGGCTTCCTGCTCGATGCGCTCAAGTACGGCGCGCCCCCGCACGGCGGCATCGCGTTCGGCCTCGATCGGATCATCACGCTGATGACCGGTTCGGAGTCGATCCGCGATGCGATCGCCTTCCCGAAGACGCAGCGCGCGCAATGCCTGCTCACCCAGGCGCCGAGTCCGGTGGACGAAAAGCAGTTGCGCGAGTTGCATATCCGGGTGCGAACCGCGGAGCC
>CAMBSA010000286.1 GCA_945869935.1 Bordetella parapertussis
GATGCTTGTCGCGCACCCGTCGCTCGGGGTTAAAACGGTATCCGAACTTGTTTCGATCGCGCGGGCGCAGCCCGGGAAGCTTTCATTCGGTTCGCTGGGTTCGAGCAGCCCGCATTACCTCGGGTTTGAATGGTGGAAGCGCATGGCAAACGTGGACATCATCGATGTCCCGTACAAGGGTGGAGGCCAGGTGCTCGCTGACATCCTCGGCGGTCAGGTAAGTCTTACGTACATCGTCGCCGGCAACGGAATTCGGCAAGCCCGAGCGGGCAAACTGGCCGCGCTTGCGGTCACCAGCGACAGGCGGGTGTCCGTTGCGCCCGATACGCCGACCATCGCCGAATCAGGATTTCCGGGCTACGCAATCGTGAACTGGTATGCGATGCTCGCCCCGGCGGGCACCTTGAAGGCAATTGTCTCCCGATTGAACGCGGAAATAGGCGCGGCACTCCGGCAGACCCATATCGTCGAACGGCTTGCGGGTTCCGGTCTGGACGTGACCACCGGATCGCCGGAAGACCTCGAGGTACTGCTCAAGCGCGACATTGAAAAGTATCGACGGATAATTTCGCTGACCGGAGCGAAACCGGACGGTCGCTAAGTCCAGGCGGGCCGGAGTCCCGCCGCGACAATCAGCGGTCGTAGGCGAGCACCGGGGCGAGCCAGCGCTCCGCGGTCTCGAGGCTCTGGGCCTTGCGACGAGCGTAATCTCGGGCTTGGTCTTCGCCGATTTTTCCGACGGCGAAATACCTGGAATCCTGATGCGAAAGGTAAAAGCCGCTGACGGCGGCGGCGGGGAGCATCGCAAACGATTCGGTAAGCTCCAGTCCGGCGGACCTTGCGTCGAGCAGTTCGAACAAGGGGCCTTTTTCGGTATGGTCCGGACAGGCCGGATAACCCGGCGCCGGGCGGATACCCTGATACTTTTCCGTGAGAAGATCGTTGCTGCCGAGCTTTTCCTCGGGGGCATATCCCCAGAACTCGCGCCGGACCCGTTCGTGCAGTCGTTCGGCAAACGCTTCGGCAAGTCTGTCCGCGAGCGCCTTGAGCATGATCGCGCTGTAGTCGTCGTTTGCTGTCTCGAACAGACGAACATGCTCGTCGCAACCCAGGCCGGCTGTGACCGCGAATGCACCGATCCAGTCCGGGATCCCGGACTCACGTGGGGCGATGAAATCGCCCAGGCACAGATTGTCCCGGTCGTCCGGCTTTTCGGATTGCTGCCTCAGGCAGTGCCAGATCATTTTCGGGTGCGAGCGTGATTCGTCGGCATAAATCTCGATATCGTCCCCGTTCGAATTCGCGGGGAACAAGCAGATCACACCATTTGCCCGGAGCCACTTTTCCGAAATGATCTGCTTCAACATCGTGTGCGCATCCTGATACACGTTCTTGGCCGCCTCTCCAACGACGGGATCGTCGAGAATCTTGGGAAATGTTCCGATCAGGTCCCAGGTCTGGAAGAACGGTGACCAGTCGATGTAGCGTGCCAGTTCCGCCAGATCGTAGTCCATGAATACCTGGCGCCCTATCATCACGGGTCTGGGCGGAGTGCAGGTTTTCCAGTCGATACGGTGTGCATTCGCGCGGGCGCGCTCGAGCGGCACAAGTGTGGGGCCCTTCTTGGATGCGTGTTGTGCTCGGATCCGGTCGTAGTCCTCGCGCAGGTCGTCTGCGTATTTCTTGCGCGAACCTTCGGAAATCAGACTCTGACAGACGCTTACCGCGCGCGAAGCATCGGGCACATAGACCGTGGGGCCCTTGTAATGCGGCGCAATCTTTACTGCGGTGTGGACACGGGACGTGGTGGCGCCGCCGATCAAAAGCGGCAGTTCGAATCCCTGACGCTGCATTTCCCTCGCGACGTGCGCCATTTCCTCGAGCGACGGCGTAATCAGCCCGGAGAGCCCGATGACATCCGCCTTTTCGTCGCGCGCGACCTGAAGGATCTTTTCCGCCGGAACCATCACGCCCAGATTGATGACCTCGAAGTTGTTGCACTGTAGAACCACCGTAACGATGTTCTTCCCTATATCGTGGACGTCGCCCTTCACGGTAGCGATGACGATCTTGCCTTTCGGCTTGTTGTCACCGGAGCGGGCTTTCTCCGCTTCGATGTAGGGGACGAGATGGGCCACAGCCTGCTTCATCACGCGTGCCGACTTCACGACCTGGGGCAGGAACATCTTTCCCGCGCCGAACAGGTCGCCGACGATGTTCATGCCCTCCATAAGCGGGCCCTCGATTACCTGGATGGGACGCTCGACCTTGCAGCGCGCTTCTTCTGCATCTTCTACGATGAATGTAGCGATGCCGTGAACCAATGCGTGGGCGATACGTTCGTCAACCGATCCTTTTCGCCAGGCAAGGTCTTCGACCGCGGACTTGCCCGCGGTCTTTACGGTGAGTGCCAGTTCGACGAGCCGCTCGCCGGCGTCGGGGCGTCGGTTGAGAACGACGTCCTCACAACGCTCGCGAAGTTCGCCGTCGATGTTTTCGTAGACGCCGAGCTGGCCGGCATTGACGATGCCCATCGTCATGCCTGCGCGAATCGCGTGATAGAGGAAAACCGTGTGAATCGCTTCCCGTACCGCGTCATTGCCCCGAAACGAAAATGAGACGTTCGATACGCCACCGGAAATGCTGGTTCCGGGCAGGTTTTTCCGTAACCAGGCGGTTGCATCGATGAAATCACGGCCGTAGTTGGCGTGCTCTTCGATGCCCGTCGCGACCGCGAAGATGTTTGGATCGAAGATGATGTCTTCAGGCGGGGTTCCGACCTTCTCGGTCAGGATTCGGTAACAGCGCTGGCAGATGACCTCGCGTCGTTCCAGCGTATCCGCTTGGCCCTTCTCGTCGAACGCCATCACGATTACCGCCGCGCCGTAGCGCCTCGCAAGAGTTGCCTGCCGGATGAACTCCTCTTCGCCCTCCTTGAGGGAGATCGAGTTGACGACGGCCTTTCCCTGTACGCATTTTAGGCCGGCTTCGATGACCGACCATTTCGACGAATCGATCACAATCGGTACACGCGAAATATCGGGCTCCGCGGCGATGAGGTGCAGAAACCTGACCATCGCGGCCTGAGAGTCGAGCATCGCCTCGTCCATGTTGACGTCGATCATCTGCGCGCCGTTCTCTACCTGATGCCTCGCGACGGCAAGCGCCTCGGGGTAGTCGCCCGCCAGGATGAGGCGTGCGAACGCGCGCGACCCGGTGACATTGGTACGTTCGCCTATATTTGCGAAAAGGGAGTCCGCGCCGATGTTCAAGGGCTCGAGACCCGCGAGCCGGAGCTTTTGTTCGAGCGAGGGGATGCGCCTCGGGGCAATGTTGCAGACTCCGTTCGCAATGGCACGCAGATGCTCCGGTGTCGTTCCGCAACAGCCGCCCACCACGTTGACCAGGCCGCTCAAGGCGAATTCATGCAGGAATTCCGCGGTCTGGGACGGAGTCTCGTCATAGCCGGTGTCGGAGAGCGGATTGGGCAGGCCAGCGTTCGGATAGGCGCAGACAAAGGTGTCCGACACCCTGGAAAGCTCCTCGATGTACGGACGCATCAACTTCGCACCGAGCGCGCAGTTGAGACCGATGGTCAGAGGTCGGGCGTGACGGACGGAGTTCCAGAAGGCTTCGGGCGTCTGGCCCGTGAGCGTACGGCCCGACTGATCGGTGATCGTCCCGGAAATCATTACCGGCAGCCGGGAGCCGCGCTTGGAGAACTCGGTTTCGATCGCAAAGATCGCCGCCTTTGCGTTCAAGGTGTCGAATATGGTCTCGACGAGCAATATGTCCGCGTCGCCGTCGATCAGTCCGCGCGCGGCGTCTGTGTAGACATCGACCAGTTCGTCAAACGAGATATTCCGGAAGCCCGGATCGTTGACATCCGGGGAAATCGACGCCGTCTTGTTTGTCGGCCCCAGGGCGCCGGCGACGTATCGCTTTTTCGCTGCGGTCGAGTACTCATCGGCAACCGCACGGGCGAGGCGCGCCGCCTCGACGTTCAGTTCGTACACCAATGTCTCGAGGCCGTAATCGGCTTGCGAGGGTGCATTTGAATTGAACGTGTTGGTCGAGGTGATATCCGCACCGGCCTCGAAGTACTGCGAATGTATTCCCTTGACGATATCCGGGCGGGTGAGGACCAGCAGGTCGTTGTTGCC
>CAMBSA010000287.1 GCA_945869935.1 Bordetella parapertussis
ATGTTGACCCGTTTTCGAAAGGAGCAACCGCCCTTGCCCTTCGAATGAATCCAGACTCAAGGATAGTCAGCGAGATCATTTCGACAATCGCCTTGTCACTGTAACCGGCGTTTCGAAGTGCCGCAAAATCTTCTTCCGTCGTAGGGATATCGAACGCCATTTTGCGGCAAAAGCGATAAACAGCTTTTTCACTTTCCGATATTACTTTCGAGTTTTCAAAGTCGCTCAACTCGAGAATTTCCTCGTCGCTCATATCGAATTGTTCTTGAAGGTGGACTTGAGCGTTATTGATACAGCGCGGGCATTTTACTTCTGATGCGCAAACATAAGTGATGCCAAACATTATCTTCTTCGGGACTTCACCAGCAATTTTCTGCACCCGCTTTTGTAGTGCCCACCAGAGCTTGAGTAATTCTGGATCGTTGGCGAAGAAGCCCCAAGTCGGGGTCAAGAACTTTGGTCCCTTGGTTTTCTTAATGTCTTCAAATATCGCAGCTACCTCGGGACTTGCATCTGCTGGCTTGACCAATTGAATCCTTGATGAAACCGATGCATTATTTGTGACTGCTGGGATATCAGGGGCGTTCATTGGATTGTCTCCGTTGTTTGTTGGTCGAGTTGCTTCTCGATGTCATAAGAGCGAATCTTTAAGCGAGTCTCGCGCCGCGATGCATTCGGTATAGATCGTGCTTAGGAAATATAGCAGAGATTAAAATTCATGGCACGCATCAGTAGTGTCCCAACGTTTTTCAGAGGAGCGCGCCTTGATGCATTGGAGCCTTGGTGGAAGTCCGGAAAAGGCCGAAAGTCTGCGCCTCAACGTTCAAATCTAGACCAGATAAAACTGCTCGTTTCCACAGTTCAATCATTAACTTATAACCGTCTCTCGTGATAACTTTGGTGCACTACTGGGCACGCATAAAAGCTGATGCTGCTATCCAATGTATTATATTTGAACCAAAGCTGTGCGCAATCGCTCTCCAACGGTGCAATTTGTCACTATTGAGTGTAATGACGAACAACATCGACTGACAGACAGATACCAACAGACTCAGAATTTGATGGTGAAAGCAAAGGAGAATCAAAGCATGAAATATGAAATGTATTTGCCGCTGGTGTGGTTGACTTTGGCGTTGACGAGTCAAGGGCCAGTTTTCGCACAATCAAACTATCCAACGAAGCCGATCGTTATTCAGGTCTTTACTTCACCGGGTTCACCGGTGGATTTTTATGCGCGCATCATGGGTCGGTTGATCGGCCCGGAGCTGGGGCAAAACGTGATCGTAGAAAATCGCCCAGGTGGTTCTGGGATTCCGATGATCAATGCTATGGTGAAAGCGCCAGCTGACGGACACCTGCTTGCAGCAACTACAGTTACCTTGGCAACGTTATTTGGTGAGCCCAATGTGAATTTTCAGCCGCAAGATCTGCAAATGATCGTTCGTTCACAGATCGATCCATTTGCAATTGTTGTGCACAGCTCGACGCCGTTTACCAATATCCATCAGTTTGTGGATTACGCGAAGAAAAAACCTGATTTCATCAATTTGGGCGGACCGCTGTCCATGAGCAGCCATCGAGTTGCATTCGAGATGTTTGCGTCAATTGCGGGTTTTAAAGCCAATTGGATTCCCTACCAAGGGGGAGGTCAGGTTTTGACAGCTATTGCAGGCGGACATGTTGATGCCGCCCATACCAATCCGGGGAACGCTAAGCCGTTTGTGAACTCTGGGCGAATTCGGATTCTTGCAGTGTCATCAGAAAAGCGGCTGGCTGATTTCCCATCAGTTCCGACGTACAAGGAAAGCGGATGGGATTTAGTGCGGTACAACTGGCGCGGACTCGTTGCTAGAAACGGCATACCGCAGCCGGTGATGAACAAGCTCGGTGCTGCGATTGAAAAAGCGCACAAGTCACCAGAATGGAAGAAATATCTGGATGATACCGAGCAAATTGATGGTTATCTTGGTGCTGAAGCTGCAAATAAGCTTCTAGTTTTGGAGATTGCCGCGGCCCAACGAGTAAAGGACAGATTGGGCATAAAATAATTTGGTAATTAGGGGGCAATTCGGGCCGATTCAGGGGTCGAATGGTCATCGAGAGTGGGGAGTTTTCAGCAAACACCGGCCGATTGACCCCTTGTCGGGGCGGCGATATTGTCGCCGGAGGGGGAAAAGGTAGTTTGAATTTCTATTCTCTCCTCACATCTGTCCGGTAGATTTCATAACAAAAACAACTGGTTACTGAGGGGGTAGTCGTCGAAATTCAGTATCGTATCGGTAACCAGTTGATCGAGCGGGATTTTCTCAAACATGTTGACCTCAAAAATATTCAGCAAGAGCTGTGGTGATGCCGGGAGGTTCAGTCGCTTCTTGGCGATGATGACGATGAGATAAACGCAGACGGCGATCCAGATTTGAGACTTGACGGCATTGATGGAGTTGCCGAAGAAATGCTTGATCGACAGGTTCTGCTTGATCCACTTGAAGAAGGTCTCGACCTGCCAACGCTTGCGATAGATTTCTGCGATGGTGAGGGCCGGCAGGTCGAAGCGATTGGTGAGGAAGACGAGGAACTTGTCCGTTTCGGGGTCGCGAAAAGAAACACGGCGCAAGCGGTCTGGATAGGCGAGTTTCGATTTTGGAGTGGCGAGCAGGATGCTCTGATCGCTGCGCAGTCCCGTCGATGGGTCGACCGCACGCGAGGCGGCCCAAGTGTAGCGCGTATTGTCCTTGGCGCGAATGACGAAAGAGACTTGGCGTTGATGCAACGATTGCAGTCTGGCGAAATCGAGATAGCCGCGATCGATGACGACGATCGAACCGGCTGGCCAGTGAATCAGGTCGAGCACATTGACGTCGTGCACCTTGCCTGTCGTGATATGGACGAAAACGGGAATGGCGCCGCGCAAGTCGATGATGGTGTGGGCTTTGACGGCGGCTTTGGTCGAGCGGAAGTCCGCCCAGGGGAACAGTGTCAGGCACAGATCGATGGTGGTGGAGTCCAGCGCATAGAGCGGTTCCTGGAGACCCAGAGCATTGTCCTCGCCTTGATGCAACTCGACCGCGATGGCAATCAATCGATGACCGAGGGCTTCGAACAGATGCCAGTCGCGCCGCTCGTTGGCATCGGCCAGAGTAGAACGGGATATCCTGCCGCGAATCCCGATGTGGTAGAGCTTGGAGCGCTGCGAGTTCAGACAAGCCACCAGATCGCGCAAGCCCTCGCGCCGGGTGAGTTGGGAATAAGCGATGCACAGAAAATGGTTCCAGGCGGAGAAGTGTCTGCTGCCGTGATTCGAGGCGAATCGATCGACCAGATGCTCGAAATGACTGAACGGAACGAAACCCAACAGTTGCGCGAAAACCGACTGGCCGTGATTCATGACATTGCCTCGTTTGCCAAGAGAAACGGCAACGATACGGGGCAAAAACCGCTGGCGATCTCAAATCGTCGGAATCGGGAATCACGCCTAAACCCGCGTCAACATTAAATTAAAACCAAGTGGCATTAAAATCTACCGGACAGATGTGTTCTCTCCTATCGGTTCGCGTAGGCAAGCACTTATACTGCGCGGGTGATAGCCATCGCTTAAACGGAATACGCCATGCACCGAGTCCTGTCGTCTCTCCTGGTAGTCACTGCTGCGCTCATTGCGTCCGCGGCACTCGCCGGCGAGCGCAGTGAGCCCGCATCAGCATTCCCGAACCGGCCGATCCGCATCGTCGTCGGTTTCACGCCCGGCGGGCAGCCCGATATCACCGCGCGCGTGATAGCGGTAAAGTTCGCCGAGAGGGTCGGGCAGCAGGTCGTCGTCGACAACCGCCCGGGCGCGGGCGGAACGATAGGCAGCCGTATCGTCGCGGAAGCCACGCCCGACGGGCACACCCTGCTCTCGGTCTCGTCCGCCCACGCCATCACGCCCGCGGTATACGCGAAGCTCCCCTACGACACGCTGCGCGATTTCGCGGGCATCACCACCACGCTGACGGCGAGCTACATGCTCGTCGTTCCGGTGTCGCTCCCGGTGAAGAACGTGCAAGACCTCCTCTCGATGGCGCGCGCGAAGCCTGGGCAGCTCAACTTCGCCTCGGCCGGCAGCGGCAGCGGCACGCACTTCGCCGCCGAGCTCCTGAAGAGCACCGCGCAGCTCGACGTGGC
>CAMBSA010000288.1 GCA_945869935.1 Bordetella parapertussis
GTCGCTGCGCTCCTCGCAAAGACAACGGCGGTGCCGTCATTGCGAGCGCAGCGACGCAATCACCGGCGGTCGAGCGAAGCGAAGCAACCTCTGCAATCCCGACGAGATGAGATTGCTTCGTCGCTGCGCTCCTCGCAAAGACAACGGCGGTGCCGTCATTGCGAGCGCAGCGACGCAATCTCCGGCGGTCGAGCGCAGCGACGCAATCTCCGGCGGTCGAGCGAAGCGAAGCAATCTCCGGCGATCGAGCGCGGCGACGCAATCTCCGGCGCCGCTCAGAACGTGATGTGCAGCCTCACGCTTGCGACGTTCACCGGGCCGCGGTCGCGGTTGTAGCCGGGGTTGGTCGTTCTCTGGAATCCGAGCGTGGCAAAGGCACGGGTGAGCAGGTTGGCGCTGTAGAAGATTTCGGTAGTCTTCTCCCGGCCGTAATTCAACCGGCCGTCGCCGAGAAAAAAGCCGGTACCGCCGGCGGCCAGGTAATCGCGGTGCGGGCCTTTCAGCGAATTTATATAGCGGGCAACGCCGACCGTGTCCTTCGCACGTCCCCAGCGTCCGCCGCGGGCGAGGATTCCCGCTGAAAACGACTGGTCGACTTCGGTGAAGGCATAGGTTTCCGTGCGGCCGTCGTTCCAGGCGGTGCGCACGTAGCCGCCCACGTCCTTCACGAGTTCGTACTGTGCGCCAATGCCGATACCGCGCTTGGTGCGCAGTTCGCGCACCGCGGACAGGTCGGGCGCGCCGCCTGCGGTGCGCGCAAGCGCGATCGCCGCATCGAACTGGCCCGACAGGGTCTTGTTTTGGAACGCGAGCAGGCGCACCGCGCCTTCCCGGCCGGCGAGTTCGAACGGCAGTTCGAGTTCGAACGCGTCGCCGTGCTGGCGCGACTGGCGGGCATCGAGCCGCAGTCCGTTGGATTCCATCGGCATGAGGAAGCGCCCTGCACGGATCTGGTACCGCGGCGTGATGTATTCGAGCGCGGCGCCCCAGGTGTAGCCGCGCGAATCTGCCGGGAAGTCCCAGGCGGCGTAGGTCAGTGATGACCAGTTCATGAACTGGGTGCGCGCATCGCGGCTGTAGTCGACGGCGTCGAAGACATCCAGCACCGAGAGGTTGCCCGCAGTCAGCACGAGACGCTCGGCGGCGTAGGACGTTGCCACCTGATTGTCCTCGGATTCCACCGATTCCATCGCACCGCCGAGGTTCCAGGTCTTGCGCATGAAGGCGCGCGCACGGTAGATGCGCGGGTCCGGGCCGGAGGTACGCGCGAGCTCGCCGTTGGTGAAGCCCGCCAACCCCTGCAGTTGCGAGAACGGCACGCCTTGCGCAAATTCGGGATTGAAATAGAACTCGGTGCCGCTGCCGAGGTTCGCGCCGATGAACAGGGTGGCGGTGGTGGACTGGCTGCTTTCCCGGCTGCCGTTCAGGCTGCGCGGTCCCGAGTAGGGTGAATTGAAGGCGCGCTTCTGCTGGCGGACCGTGGTCCACTGGAAGCGGGTTTCGACTGCGCTTGTACCTGCCGCCCCCGTAGTCGTGTCTGCGGCGGTAGATGCATTGGCTATCGCGCATATCGCGGCGCAAACAAACAGGGCGGGCAGGCGTCGAAGCATGGGTGTAGGCAGTAGGCGGGTGATGGATGGCCGGATCGACACAGGCGGCCACAAGAAAACCGGCTCTGGAGCGTGCCGGTCGAATGTTACAGGGAGATGTCGGCTGGCTGCGAAATTCGCGCGCGCACCTGTTCAGTGCACCAGAATCGCGGTCCACACAGCTGCCCCGTTGACGAAGGCGATCAGGACAGCGGCGCTGCCGATGTCCTTGGCGCGCTTGGCGAGGCGATGATTGTCTAGCGAGATCCTGTCGACGGTGGCCTCCACCGCAGATTTCAGGAGTTCCACGATCAGGACCAGTAGCACCGAGGCGATCATCATCGCGCGCTCCGCACCGGACACATCCAGCCAGATCGCCAGCGGAATCAGGATCGCGGCGAGCACCACCTCCTGACGGAATGCGTCTTCGTGCCGGATCGCGGAACCGAGGCCGGTGATCGAATAGCCGAAGGCATTGACGACGCGCCTCAGGCCGGTCTTTCCTTTGAACGGACTTTCTTCCACGCTGGGACTCCCTCCAAGGCTCGCGTGAAGTATCTGTCACGGAGATTTCACTATCGTGTCACGGCTTTGTCATTGCGGTTTCAAAGAATGCGTGGTGTCCAATGTTCATGAGGGATCGTCATGCAACTGCACGAACACCGCACCGTAAGGCAGCACGAGCCGGCCTACCGCGTAGCGATCGCCAGGACTGCCGGCGACATCGAAGAGGCGCAGCGATTGCGCTTTCGGGTGTTTGCGGAGGAAATGGGCGCCGACCTCGGCGATTCGGGCATCGACTCCGACCGCTTCGACCCCTTCTGCGACCATCTCGTGGTGCGCGATCTCGGTAGTGGCGAGGTGGTGGGCACCTACCGGGTGCTCGGGCCCAAAGGCGCGGCGAACGCGGGTGGCTACTACTCGGAACAGGAATTCGATCTGGCGCGTTTCGAGCCGCTGCGGGACTCGATGGCGGAACTCGGCCGATCCTGCATTCATCCCGACCATCGTTCCGGTGCGGTCGTGACACAACTCTGGTCGGGCCTTGCGCGCTACATCATGCGCAACCGCCTGCAGTACCTGATGGGCTGTGCGAGCGTGAGCCTCGCCGACGGCGGCGTCTCGGCGAGCGCGATCTACAGAAAGACGGCGGAAACCTGGCTTTGCCCGCCGGAATATCGGGTGTTTCCGAAGCATCCGCTGCCGTTGCACGACGTTCCGGAGGGCCACCGCGCCGCTATTCCGCCGCTGATCAAGGGTTACTTCCGGGTCGGCGCCTGGGTCTGCGGCGAGCCGGCGTGGGATTCGGAGTTCAATACTGCCGATCTGATGATCATGATGCCGATGGCGCGCGTGGACATGCGCTATGCGCGGCACTTTCTCGGCAAGCGCGGTGGATAATTGTCGCCATGAAACCGGTGGATCCCATGAATGAAAGCACAGGCTCGGGCGGTTCGCTGTTCAGCGCGCAGTTCAGCGATATTGTCGAGATGCGATTCTCCCGCCGCGAGATGCTCAAGTTCGGCGGCGCAGGCGCCTTGCTCGCGCTCGGTGGTGCAGGCGGCGCGTTCGCCGCGTCGCCGATCGGGTTTGCATCGGTGGCTGCATCGACCGCAGACCGGCTTGCGGTTCCGCCGGGTTATCGCGCGGATGTGCTCTATGCCTGGGGTGATTCGGCCGGTATCGGCGGGGACGGGCCGGCGTTCCGTTTCGATGCATCGAACTCCGCCGCCGACCAGGCGCTGCAGGCGGGCATGCATCACGACGCGATCGAGTTCTTCGCCCTGCCGACGGGCACGGGTGGCTCGACACGCGGGCTGCTTGCGATCAACCACGAATACACCGACGAGAACCTGCTGCATCCGGACGGCACCAAAACCTGGAGCGGCGAGAAAACGCTCAAGTCACAGAATGCGCACGGCGTGTCGGTGATCGAGGTGCAGTTGCGCGACGGACGCTGGAGCGTGGTGCGGCCCTCGAAGTACGCGCGGCGCATCACCGCGCGCACCGCGATGCGGGTGGCGGGGCCGGCGGCCCGGCATGCGCTGATGCGTACCGTGGCGGACCCGGCGGGGCTGGAGGTACTGGGTACGATCAACAATTGCGCCGGCGGCCGCACGCCCTGGGGCACCTACCTCACCTGCGAAGAAAATTTCAACAGCTATTTCCACGGCGGCAGTAGCGCGGACCACAGTCGCTACGGCGTGGCCGCCCGGGCCCGGAACCGCTGGCACGAAACCGACGAACGTTTTGATGCGTCAAAGCATCCGAACGAACCCAACCGCTTTGGCTGGGTGGTGGAGATCGATCCCTTCGACCCGGGGTCGAAGCCCGCGAAGCGCACCGCGCTCGGGAGGATCAAGCACGAGGGTGCGATGTCGACGCTCGCGCCCGACGGCAGGGTGGTGGTGTACACGGGCGATGACGAGCCTTTCGAGCGCATCTACAAGTTCGTCTCGCGCGACCGATTCGATCCGAAGAACCCTGCGGGCAATCGCGATCTTCTGGATCACGGCACGCTGTACGCCGCGCGCTTCGATGCCGACGGCAGCGGCACCTGGCTGCCGCTG
>CAMBSA010000289.1 GCA_945869935.1 Bordetella parapertussis
TCTGCGGCGCGGCAATGGTCGCTGCAGGCATGCCGCCTGTCGTTGCCATCGCCGCCGGCGTGATCGTCTATGGAGGCACCCTGCAACTGGCTGCGGTTCAGTTGCTCGGCAGCGGCGCACCGCTGCTGCTCATCCTGCTGGCGGGCACCGTGGTGAACCTGCGGTTCATGATGTTTTCCGCCTCGATCGCACCGTTCCTGCGCCGCTCCTCGCTCGCGCGGCGCCTGGTGATGACCTGCACACTCTCGGACAACGGCTTCGCCTCGTCCTACCTCCACTTCACCCGGCCCGACGCAGAGCGCAAGTCGCAGGCCGAGCGCGACGCCTATTACTTCGGCGCCGCCACATCGATCTGGGTGGCATGGCAGACCGCCACCGTCGCAGGCGCGCTGGTCGGAGCCGCGATCCCGCCCGAATGGCGGCTGGAATTCACCATCACGCTCACCTTCACCGCCCTTGGCCTTGCCAACATCCGCGACCGCGCGACCCTTGCCGCCGCAATCGCCGCCGGCCTGACCGCGGTGGCCACCCATGCGCTGCCGTTCCGGATCGGCCTGGTGCTTGGCGCGGTTGCCGGCGTCGCCGCCGGCCTGGCGGTGGAACGCCTCAAGGAACGCTGAAGATGGATCCCCTGCACGCCTGGCTGCTGGTCGCGATGCTCGCCGCCATATCCTTTACGACTCGCGCATCCTTCATCGTGCTGCTGGCCAACGCCAAGCTGCCACCGGTGCTGCAGCGCAGCCTGCGTTTTGTGCCGGCGGCGGTGTTTCCCGCGCTGGTCCTGCCGGACATGGCATGGATCGACGGCGTGCTCGAACTCGGCCCGTCGAATCCGAAACTCGTCGCAGGCATCATCGCTGGCGTATTCGCCTGGCGCACCCGAAACACGCTCGGCACGATTGCGGTCGGCCTGAGTGTTTTGCACCTCTGGCCGCTGCTCGCCGGGACACTTGCCGGCCTTGCCCGGGGTTGACGGGCGTCAGCCGGCAGTCACCCTCGTCCGCGCCGCCTTCCGGTAATCTTCTCCTTCCGACCGAGCGGTTCGTCCGAGTTGAACTTTGACGCATCGCAGCAGTCCGACCATATAGCGTCCGAACCCGCAAAGAGAACAATGAATCCACGCATTTCCTGCCTGCCGCTGTTAGCCGGCGCCTCGCTGCTCCTGTCCTTCGTTTCTCCGGCCCTCGCCCAGCCCGCGGCGAAATCCGCACAGGCGAAGCAAGCTTCGGGCAAACCCGCGGCCGCGAAGCCGGCACCCCGCGCCGAGGTGCCCCTGCCTTCGCCCCTGCCACCGATCGAACGCGTCGCCTCGGTGGAAGGCGTCACCGAATACCGCCTGCCCAACGGCCTGCGCGTGCTGCTGCTGCCCGATGCCTCGATCGAAACCATCACCGTGAACGTGACCTACCTCGTCGGTTCGCGCCACGAGGGCTACGGCGAAGCCGGCATGGCCCACCTGCTCGAACATCTGCTGTTCCGCGGCACACCGAAGAATAAAAACATAAAGGGCGAGTTCCAGAGCCGTGGCGCACGCTGGAACGGCACCACCTCCTTCGACCGCACCAACTATTTCGAGACCTTCCCCGCGAGCGAGGCCAATCTCGCCTGGGCGCTCGATCTCGAAGCCGACCGCATGCTCAACTCCTTCGTCTCCAAGGCGGACCTCGATGCCGAGATGACGGTGGTGCGAAACGAGTTCGAGTCCGGCCAGAACAGCCCCTCGAATCTCCTGCGCGAACGCGTCACCGCCGCCGCGTATTCCTGGCACAACTACGGTCGCGCGGTCATTGGTGCACGCTCGGATATCGAGAACGTTCCGATCGAGCGCCTGCAGGCCTTCTACAAGACCTGGTACCAACCGGACAACGCGGTGCTCATCGTTGCCGGCAAGTTCGACGAGGCGGCCGCGCTGAAGCTCGTGCAGTCGAGCTTCGGGCGCCTCCCGCGCCCGACGCGCACCCTGCCCACGACCTACACGGTCGAACCGCCGCAGGACGGCGAGCGCAACGTGGTGCTTCGGCGTGTGGGCGACGTGCAGATGGTCGCCGCGCTCTATCACCTGCCGCCAGGCTCGCACGAGGACTACGCGGCAGTCGATATTGCGGTAGCGATCCTCGGGCAGGTTCCCGGCGGACGCCTGCACAAGGCGCTCGTCACGTCAGGCAAGGCCACCTCGGTGTTCGGCGGCGAGCGCCAGCAGCGCGAGGCGGGATTCGCCTATTTCAACACCAGCCTGCGCGCCGAGCAGTCGGCCGATGAGGCGCGCGCCGCGCTGATCGAGGCGATCGAGGGCTTGAAGAACCAACCCTTCACCGACGAGGAAGTGAACCTCGTTCGCACCCGCATGCTGAACGAGACCGAAATGCTGCTCAACAACACCCGCTCGCTCGCGATGACGCTCTCCGAGACCTCCGCGATGGGCGACTGGCGTCTGCTGTTCCTGCACCGCGACCGGCTGCGCAAGGTCACCACCGCCGACGCTCAGCGGGTGGCGCTTGCCTACTTCAAGAGCACCAACCGCACCGTCGGCACCTTCATCCCGACGGCCAACCCGGACCGCGCGGAAATTCCCGCGGTACCGGATGTGATGGCAATGGTGCGCGACTACAAGGGTGAAGCCCGTGTCGCGCAGGGCGAAAACTTCCAGGCGACTCCCGCGAACATCGAAGCGCGGGTGATACGCCGCGAACTGCCCGGCGGCATGAAGCTTGCCCTGTTGCCAAGAAAAACCCGCGGCGGCACCGTGGTGGCGCAACTCGGCCTGCGCTGGGGCGACGAAGCCACCAAGGCCGGCCGCAGCGCCGCCTGCGGCATCGCAAGCGCCATGCTCATGCGCGGCTCGCAGAAGCGCAACCGCGAGCAACTGCGCAACGAGTTCGACCGGCTGAAGACCTCGGTGGGCGTCGGCGGCGATGGCGCGAGCATCGAGACGGTGCGCGAAAACCTGCCCCACGCGCTGCAACTGGTGGCCGAAGTATTGCGCCAGCCGGCCTTCCCCGAAACCGAGTTCGAACAACTGCGAGGCTCGTCGCTCGCGAGCATCGAATCCCAGCGCAGCGACCCGGCCGCGCTTGCGTCGCTCGAACTGTCGCGCTACCTCAATCCCTATCCGGCGGAACACTGGCTGTACAACGCATCGATCGACGAACGGATCGCACGGCTGAAGTCGATCAGCATCGCCGACGTGCGTCGCTGCCATGACGATTTCTACGGTGCGTCGAACAGCGAACTGTCGGTGATCGGCGACTTCGATCCGGACGAAATCGTCAAACTCGCCACCGCGCTTTTCGGCGACTGGAAAAGCCCGAAGCCCTACACGCGCATCCCCTACCGCATCCCGGAGCTTGCGCCGCTTGCGCGCACCATCGAGACACCGGACAAGGCCAACGCGGTGCTTCGCGCCGGCCTCGCGGTGCGCATGCGCGACGACAGCCCCGACTACCCGGCGATGCTGCTGGCGAACTACCTGCTCGGTGGATCATCTGATGCACGCCTCGCACGACGCATCCGTGAAAAGGAAGGCCTGTCCTACAGCGTGGGCTCATTCTTCAACGTAGGCACACTGGATGAACGCAGCGACTTCGGCGTCTCCGCGATCTACGCGCCGCAGAATCGCGAGAAAGTGCAGAACGCGATGCTGGAGGAACTGCGTCGCGCGCTCGGCGAAGGCTTCGACAAGGCCGAAGTGGATGCCGCCAAGAGCGGCCTGCTGCAGGCGCGCCAGCTCGCGCGCACCCAGGACGGCGCGCTCGCCGGACGGCTGCTCGCCTACCTCGTGGTCGGTCGCACCTTCGAATGGGATGTCGCGCTGGAGAAACGCATCGCCGAACTCACCCCGAAGGATGTGCAGGACGCGCTGCGCAAGTACGTCGATCCGGCGAAGCTGTCGGTCGTGGTGGCGGGGGATTTTGCGAAAGTCACTGCGGCGAAGTAAGCCGGTCGTACCGGATTCCTTTTTACCGCCAAGGCGCCAAGGACGCCAAGAGAGGCGCGCCAAGAACACCTTCGTGCGTGTCATTGCGAGCGCAGCGAAGCAATCCCGATCCGGCACCGCGAGTATTCAGGATTGCTTAGTTGCTTCGCTTCCCGCAATGACGGTGCCACGAGGGAGTCATTGCGAGCGCAGCGAAGCAATCTCGATCCGGCACCGCGACAATT
>CAMBSA010000290.1 GCA_945869935.1 Bordetella parapertussis
GAAACCAAGAAGGCGCGCAGCCGCTCGATCTTCGTCGGAAAGAAATGGCTCGAGGTCGGCTACAACCCGAAGGACGTCTGGAGCTTTACCCGGCTGCACCGGCAGGATCCGGAGCGCGAGAACCATCCCACGCAAAAGCCCCTGTCCATGATCGAGCGCATGGTGCGTGCAAGCTGCCCGCGCGAAGGCCTCGTGCTCGATCCGTTTCTTGGCAGCGGCACCACTGCGCTTGCCTGTTTGCGCAACGCGCGTTGTTTTGTGGGGTACGAGGTGAACCCCGAATACATCGCCATCGCCCGCGCGCGCATCGAGACTGCGCGTGCGCAGTCCGAAGTGCCTGCTAATGAACTAGCAGTTCGCGCAGCGGTGCTGGAGTCGGTACCCTCGGCGTCGGCCGGCTCGATCCAATAAAACTGACCACCATGTCCCGCATATCCGCCACGTTCGATCGTCTCGCCAAACAGGGCCGCAAGGCCCTCATTCCCTATATCACCGCCGGAGATCCGGATCCTTCGGTGACCGTGTCGTTGATGCACGTGATGAAAAAATCCGGCGCGGACATCCTCGAACTCGGTGTGCCGTTTTCCGATCCGATGGCCGACGGCCCGGTCATACAGCGCGCGGGTGAACGTGCTCTCGCCAAGGGCGTGGGGCTGCGAATGGTGTTGCAGATGGTTCGCGATTTCCGGCGCGACGACTGCGACACGCCGGTCGTCCTGATGGGCTACGCGAACCCGATCGAGGCGATGGGCGCGAAGACCTTCGTCGAGCAGGCATCGCAGGCCGGCGTGGACGGCGTGATCGTCGTCGACTACACACCGGAGGAGTGTGGCGATTTCGCGGCGGACATCCGCGCCGCCGGCATGGATCTCGTGTTCCTTCTGGCGCCGACCTCGACATCCGCGCGGGTGGACGCACTCGCAAAACTTGCGTCCGGCTACATCTATTACGTGTCGCTGCGCGGTGTGACCGGTGCAGCGACGCTCGACACCGCGGAGGTGCTTGAGCGCGTGCGCGAGATCCGCGCCAGGACCGGTCTGCCGGTCGGCGTGGGCTTCGGCATCCGCGACGGCGCCACCGCGCGCGCGATCTGCGAGGTCGCCGATGCGGCGATCATCGGATCGCGCATCATCCAGGAAATCGAAGCGGCGCCGCAGGAGGCAGCTGTACGGGTGGCCGCCTTCATCGGCGGCGTGCGCAGCGCGATGGATGAGGGAAGGCTCCGGGGATGAGCTGGCTTCAGAAACTCCTGCCGCCGAAGATCAATCGCTCCGACGGGATACAGAAAAAAACCGTTCCCGAAGGCTTGTGGAGCAAGTGCCCGTCCTGCGGGGCGGTGCTGTACGCCTCCGATCTCGAAAAGAACTTTTCCGTCTGTCCCAAGTGCGAATACCACAATCGAATCGGGGCACGCGCGCGGCTGGACATTCTGCTCGACCCCGAAGGCCGGTTTGAAATCGGCGCCGAGATCACGCCGATCGATTCGCTCAAGTTCAAGGACACACGGCGCTACCCGGACCGCCTCGTCGAAGCTGCGAAGAACACCGGCGAGACCGATGCGCTGATCGTCATGCAGGGTGCGATCAAGACGCAGCCGCTGGTGGCGGCGGTGTTCGAATTCGAATTCATGGGTGGCTCCATGGGCTCGGTGGTCGGCGAGCGATTCGTGCGCGGTGTGCATGTTTGCGTCGAACAGAACCTGCCGCTGGTGTGCATCACCGCCACCGGCGGGGCGCGCATGCAGGAGGGCCTGCTTTCGCTGATGCAGATGGCGAAGACCACCGCCGCGTTGACCCGGCTGTCCGCGCTTCGACTTCCGTTCATTTCGGTGCTTACCGATCCGACCATGGGGGGCGTGTCAGCCAGCTTCGCGATGCTCGGCGACGTGGTGATAGCCGAACCGCGCGCACTGATCGGCTTCGCGGGACCGCGCGTGATCGAGCAGACTGTCCGCGAAAAGCTGCCCGAAGGTTTCCAGCGCGCCGAGTTCCTGGTCGAGAAAGGCGCGATCGACATGATCGTCGACCGCCGGCAGATGCGCGAGCGGATCGCCAGCCTGCTGTCGCTTTTGCAGAAGCAGCCACCGCCGGTCTCCTGATCGTGCGGTTCTGACGCGCCCCCGGCGTCCGGGGGGCGCCTGACCGCCACGCCATCCCCATGCCTTCCCGCTCCCTCACCGAATGGCTTTCGTACGTCGAAAGCCTGCATCCGAAAAACATCGCGATGGGTCTGGACCGCGTCGCGCGGGTGCGCGATGCGATGGGGATCCGGTTCGAGTGCCCGGTGATCATCGTTGGAGGCACCAACGGCAAGGGTTCCACCTGCGCGATGCTCGAAGCGATCCTTCGTGCCGCCGGCTATCGCGTCGGGCTCTATGCCTCGCCGCATCTCGTGCGCTACAACGAACGGGTGCGGATAAACTGCGTGGACGCCAGCGACGAACAACTCGCTGCCGCCTTCGAGCGCGTCGAGGAAGCGCGCGCCGGTGAGGCGCAGGGCACCGAGCTCACCTATTTCGAATTCGGCACGCTGGCCGCGGCTCAGCTCTTCTCGGACGCAAAGCTCGACGTTGTGGTTCTCGAAGTCGGGCTCGGCGGCCGGTTGGATGCGGTGAACATATTCGATCCGGATGTCGCGGTCATCGCGAGCATCGGCATCGACCACACCGATTACCTCGGACCCACTCGTGAGCATATCGGCCTCGAGAAAGCAGGCATCTTCCGTTCGGGCAAACCCGCGATCGTCGGCGACACCGATCCCCCGCGCAGCCTGCTCGAACACGCCGCCGCGATCGGCGCCGACCTGCGCCTGATCGGGCGCGATTTCAGCTATCAGATGCAGGAAGGCCAGTGGCGCTACCGGGGCGAGCATGCGGCGCGCAGCGGCCTGGCCTACCCTGCCTTGCGAGGTGCGCGCCAACTCGACAACGCCTCCTGCGTGCTCGCCGCGCTCGATGCCTTGCGCGAGCGCCTGCCGGTGTCGATGCAGGCGGTGCGAGAAGGTCTTGCGCTGGTCGAACTGCCGGGCCGCTTTCAGGTGCTGCCCGGCCGGCCCCTGGTGATCCTGGATGTCGCGCACAACGAACAGGCGGCGGCGGTGCTGGCGCAGAACCTGGCGCGGCTCGGCCTGGACGCGCGCACTTTTGCGGTATTCGGCATGCTCGGTGACAAGGATGTGGAAGCGGTGTGCCGGACACTCAAGGGCGCGTTCGCGGTCTGGTTTGTGGCCGCGCTGAGCGGGCCGCGCGCGGCGCCGGTGGAGCGGGTGCTCGCCGCGATCCGCGCCGCTGATCCGCAGGCCGAGGTGCAGGCCTTTCCCGACCCGCGTTCCGCCTTCGCCGCCGCGAAGGAACGGGCGGGGCAGGATGATAGAATTGTGGCCTTCGGATCTTTCCTCACCGTGGCGGACATCATGGCTTCCGGCCTCGCCGGGTCCTGAAATCTTCTTCAACCAGCAACGACAAGAAACCCGGGCGAAATCGCTTTGACGGATACCAAGGACCAGGACGCAACCCAACTGCAGCGCCGCGCCCGCCGCCGTCTTGTCGGCGCAGTCGCGCTGGCGGTTCTCGCGGTGATCGTGCTGCCGATCGTGTTCGACAAGGAACCGAAGCCGATCAGCCAGGATCTGGTCATCCAGATCCCGAATCAGGATAGCGCACCCAAGTTCGATCCCAAGCTCACCCCGCCGCCGCCGACACCGCCCGCGGTGGATGCCAAGGCTGCCCCTGCCCCTGCGGCCAAGGCGCCCGAGCCCAAGCAGGAACCGGCGCCGGTGCCCGCCGCCAGGGAAGCCGGCAAGGACGCTTCGACGGATACGCCCGCGGATGCCGCGAAAGAGCCACGGAAGGCGCAGGTGCAAGACGCCTCGAAGGACGCGAAGACGGAATCCACCAAGGACGCGGCGAAATCAGCGGCAAAGGATACCGGCAAGGACGCGGGCAAGGATGTGGCCAAGGACGTGACCAAGGACGCGCCCACGGCCAAGGACACCGCCAAAGGCGGCGATGCCAAGCGCGCGCAGGCGCTGCTCGAAGGCAGCGGCACCTGGATCGTGCCGATGGGCTCGTACACCCGCGCCGGCGGGGTCAAGAACCTGCAAGCCAAGGCGAAGGCCGCGGGCTTCAACAGCTAC
>CAMBSA010000291.1 GCA_945869935.1 Bordetella parapertussis
GAGATTGGGCGACTGGCGTACAGAACTGAAACGTCTCTTGCGGTATAAGCCTAGGGAGCCACTGAACAAGGGAGCTACGCCCCCTCGTAACTCCCCCATCTCAGAGGGAACGCTGAACCTTCAAGCCTCGAAATTGGACTTGATCAGCGATTCCCTAGGCTTTCGCGGCGTTGCGTCCTGCGACCAGCCCCGAGGCGAACGCCCAGCCGAGGCCGTGCCCGTGACCGGTGATCGAGAATCCGCCCTGGCCGACGCCGCCCGCGGCGTACAGGCCGGGGATGACCGCCCCGTCTTCTGTGAGCACTTCCAGTCGGTCGCTCACCGCGAGTCCCACCGGCGTCACCAGCACCCAGGACTTCACCGGGCCAAGCGCGTAGTACGGGCCCACCGAAAGCGTCTTTGATGCGTCGGTGCGCCGCTCGTTGGAGGCGGCGATGTTGGCCTTCAGCGTGGCGGCATCGAAGCCCACGCTCGCGGCGAGTTCGTCGAGGGTGGCGCCGGTTTGGAACAGATCGGGCCGGGTGCGGCGGTAGTCGTCCATGAAGGCATACGCGACACCGGGCGCGGTCGATACGAAATGTGGCCAGGCGGAAAACTTGCGTCGCAGCTTTTCATCGAACACGAGATAGCCAACCTTGTCCGGCTGACGCGCGAGCTGCACGCTCGGTGCCCGCGAGTCCGCGTCGGCGGCGGTCGTGCTGCGGCCGTGGCTGCCGACATCGTTGAAGTTGGGCCCGCCGAGTTCGTCGGCAAAGCGCGCGCCGTGCTTGTTCACCAATAGCGCGCCGTTTTCGAACAGCCCGCGGTCCGGGCCTAGGGTGGCGGTCAGGTAGCTCAGCACGAAGGGGCGCAGCAGCGCGGCAGGCAGATATTTGAGTGCAAGTTTCATCGTGCCGGCGACGAGACGGTTCGGTGGCACCGACTGGATCCAGGCTCGGCGCGTGGGAGGCACGAAGCGGACCTGCGCGAGGCCAGCGGCACCGAAATCACGCCGCTCGAGGATCTTCGCGCCTATGTCGGCGGCCATCCTGTGGCCGTCGCCCGCGCAGACCGGGTTGATCGGCTCCACATGCGCCAGACCGTCGGCGGCATAGGTCCTGAGCAGGTCGGCATTGCCCGCCACGTCGCCCGAGGCGAGTACGATCGCGCGCGATGCCTCGATGCGAAGCGTTCCACCGTCGGGTGCCATTGCCTCGACGCCGGTGATGCGCTTGTCGGTGCACAGGAGCCGCGTCGCCGGCGTGGCGACGTGGATGTCCACGCCGAGCGCGATGCAGCGTCGCTCGAGGTGATGGATGTACGAGCGCGAGCCGGGGATGATCTGGTGCAGGCGCGATGCCCGATGCGGCGGCTGCGGCATCGGATCGGTAAACACCACGCCCATCTCCTGCAGCAGGCGCACCGATTCGGCGGAGTTCTCGGTGAAAAGCTTTCGAAGTCCTGCGTTGTCCTCGATGCCGAATTTCTGCGCCACCGCGGCGAGGTCTTCCGCATGCGCGGCTGGCGTGTCCTGGATGCCTTCGCGCTTTTGCAGGTTCGAGCCAGCCGCCATGATCGAGCCCACCGAGAGCGCGGTGGTGCCGCCGACGCGAACGTCCTTCTCCAGCAGGATCACGCGCGCGCCGGCCTTGGCCGCCTCGCACGCCGCCATCATTCCGGAGCCGCCGCCGCCCACCACCACGACGTCCGCGGTCAGGTGTCTTTCGCTTGGGGATGTCTCGTTCATTTTTTCTCCTCCGGCATGTGCGCGGTGCGCGAATTCGCGCTTGTGTTGTTCTGTTGCGGATTTTATGTCCAACGCGCGGATCGCATGGGACGGCGTCCGGTTTGTATAAACTCCGCAGACCGAGCCAAAGAACTGCATTGAACAGGCAATGAACCGGACTCCCGCGACCGACCCGCATTGGAACGTCTCACCCGATGACGATGTTCCGATACGGTACATGCAGCGCACCCGCGACTGGTATCTCGCGCTCGGCTACGACAACCCCTACCGCTGGGCGCACTTCGCAGACGCACCGTTTCAGCCGCTTCGCAAACCGCTTGGACAGTCGACGGTGGCGCTCATCACCACTGCCGCGCCCTTCCAGCCGGACAAGGGCTACCAGGGGCCGGGGGCTGCCTACAACGCAGCGGCGAAGTTCTACACCGTGTATTCGGGCGACACCGCGCTCGTCCACGATGTGCGCATATCGCACGTCGCGATCGACTGCAAGCATACGAGCATGGAGGACAGCGCCTGCTGGTTTCCCTTGCCGCTGCTGCGAACCTTTGCCACGCAGGGCCGCATCGGCAAGCTCGCTAAGCGCTTTCACGGTGCGCCGACCAACCGCAGCCAGCGACGCACGATCGAGGTCGATGCGCCCGAGCTGTTGAAGCGCTGCCGCGAGGACGGCGTCGATGCCGCGGTGCTGGTGCCGAACTGCCCGGTCTGTCACCAGACGGTGAGCCTTGTGGCGCGGCATTTCGAAGCCAACGGCATTGCCACCGTGATCCTGGCTTGCGCGAAGGACATCGTGGAACACGTCGGCGTGCCGCGGGTGCTGTTCAGCGATTTTCCGCTCGGCAATGCGGCGGGGCGGCCGCACGATCCGGATTCCCAAGCATTTACTCTCGATCTTGCGCTACGCGTGCTCGAATCGGCGCCGGCGGCGTGCACCACGGTGCAGTCGCCTCTTCGCTGGAGCGAATCGTGCGACTGGAAGGGCGATTACAGCAACATCGAACGCGTCAGTCCGCAGGAGCTTGCCGGCCTTCGGGAAGAAAACGAGCGCGCGCGGATCGCGGCGAAGGAACTGCGCGAGCGGCAGACGGGCGGCTAGCGCTTCGGGGAACCGGCCGCGCAACGCGCCGCGGCGCAGATTCCCCCACTATTACTTCCCTTCCACCTCGCGGCGCACGATCTTCGCGCCTTCGACCATCGCCCGCAGCTTCGCGTCGGCGACGTCGCGCGCGAGGTATTTCATGCCGCAGTCGGGTGCGATGATGATGTCTTCCGCCTTGCAATACGGCAGGGCGCGGCGGATGCGCTCGGCAACCAGCTCCGGCGTCTCGATCGTCATGTCCTCGAGGTTGATCACGCCGAGGATGATCTTCTTGCCCGGCAGGGTCTTGAGCACCGCGCAGTCGAGGTTGGATTGCGCTGTCTCGAGCGAGATCTGGGTGCAGGAACAGCCCTTGAGTTCGCCGAGGAAGGAGTAGCCCGAGGGGCGCGCGTGGATGATCGCGGCGTAGCCGAAGCAGATGTGCACCGCGGTCTCGCCCTTCACGCCTTCGAGCGCCCGGTTGAGCGCGCGGAGCCCGTACTCGCGCGCGGCGTCGGGCCGAGCCTGCATGTAGGGCTCGTCCACCTGCACGATGTCGGCGCCGGCGGCGAACATGTCGCGTATCTCTGCGTTCACCGCGACCGCGTAGTCCATCGCGGCTTCCTCAAGCGTCGGGTAGAAGTCGTTCTGCGCCTGCTGCGCCATGGTGAACGGACCGGGCACGGTGATCTTGATCTTGCGGGTGGTGTGGGCGCGCAGGAACTTCACGTCCTCGACTTCCACCGCGTGCTTGCGGCGGATCTTGCCGGTGATGCGCGGCACCGGGTTGGGGTGACCGGAGCGGTCGAGCGCGGTGCCTGGGTTGTCGATGTCCACGCCTTCGAGCGCGGTGGCGAAGCGGTTGGAGTAGCTTTCGCGGCGGATTTCGCCGTCGGTGATGATGTCCAGGCCCGCCTCTTCCTGCGCGCGGATTGCGACCAGCGTCGCGTCTTCCTGCGCTTCCTTGAGGAACGGCGCGGGGATGCGCCAGAGTTCGAGCGCGCGGGTGCGCGGCGGGAAGCGGCCGGCGAGCTTGGCGCGGTCGATAAGCCATTCGGGTTGCGGGTAGCTTCCGACGAGCGAGGTGGGAAACAGCATGCGAACTCCTCCTTGAAATCAAAAAATATTCATTTAACCGCAGATGAACGCAGATACACGCAGATGAAATTCAAAAACGATTTGGTTTTTATCCGCGTCCATCTGCGTTCATCTGCGGTTCCAAAGCCTTTCAGGGTTTCAGCCCCTGGAACAACTTCTCCCTGCCAAGCTTGATGCCGAATTCGCCGTCGTACATGAAGATGTCCGCGGTGGCG
>CAMBSA010000292.1 GCA_945869935.1 Bordetella parapertussis
GGTTTTCCACCACCACCGGCTTGCCCCAGAATTCGGAGAGCTTCTGCGAGTACAGCCTCGCCATCATGTCGAGCGGCCCCGCGGCGGGAAAGGGTACGACCAGCCTGACCGGGCGCTCCGGGAAGGTTTGCGCATTCGCGTATCCGGTGCAGGCCAATGCTGCGAAGAACAGCGTAAAAGAAAATTTCACATTCTTCTCCTGGAGAGGGGAGTGAGGCGCTCGATTCGGCGCAGCGGAGGTATTGTCGCCGATATAATCCGGGCTCACGTCGACTACGGCAAGCCGGATTTCGTGTTTCAGGTACGAACCGGGCGTCTGTCGTGTATCGCCCGCAAATCGCAATCAGGGAGGATTGGCCATGGGCCGCGTCACACTCAGTCAGTACCTCATTCAGCAACAGCGCGCGCACAAGGAAATCGCGCCGGACCTCGCGGCCCTCATCGAGGTCGTGGCGCGTTCCTGCAAGGCGATCAGCGCCGCGATCGGCAAGGGTGCGCTCGCGGGAATCCTCGGATCGCACGGCACGCAGAATGTGCAGGGCGAGACGCAGAAGGAACTCGATGTCATCTCCAACGAGATGCTGATCGAGGCCACCGAATGGGGCGGCTGGCTCTCAGGCCTCGCCTCGGAAGAAATGGAGCAGCCCTATTCGATCCCGGCGCAGTATCCGCGCGGGAAATACCTGCTCCTGTTCGATCCGCTGGACGGCTCCTCCAACATCGACGTGAATGTCTCGATCGGCACGATCTTTTCGGTGCTGCCCTGCCCGACCGGCGTCGCCGATCCGGCGGAAAGGGATTTTCTGCAACCCGGCCGCAATCAGGTGGCGGCGGGCTTCGTGGTGTACGGTCCGGCGACCATTCTGGTGCTCACGCTGGGCCATGGCGCAGTGGCGTTCACGCTCGATCGCGAGACGGGCACCTTCCTGCTTACCAGCGAGAACATCGGCATTCCCGAGGACACCTCCGAGTTTGCGATCAATGCCTCCAACGCACGCAACTGGCATCCGCCGGTGAAGCGCTATATCGAGGACTGTCTTGCCGGCAAGACCGGCCCGCGCGGGCGCGACTTCAACATGCGCTGGATTGCCTCGATGGTGGCGGATGTGTTCCGCGTGCTCTCGCGCGGCGGCGTTTTCATGTACCCGAAGGATGCCAAGCACGAGAAGGGCCGCCTGCGCCTGCTGTACGAGGCCAATCCGATGTCCTTCATCATCGAGCAGGCGGGGGGCGCTGCCACCGACGGCGATACCCGCATTCTCGACATCCAGCCGACCGCGCTGCACCAGCGTGTTGGCGTGGTGCTCGGCTCGAAGAACGAAGTCGTCCGCATTACCGATTACCACCGCGATTGAACCGGCGGGAAACAAGCATTCAATCCGGAGATCAAGCATGAAAGTCAAAGCCGCGGTCGCATTCCAGGCCGGCCAGCCCCTGTCGATCGAAACCGTGGACCTCGCCGGTCCGCGCGCGGGTGAGGTGCTGGTCGAAATCAAGGCCACCGGAATCTGCCATACCGATGAATTCACCCGTTCCGGCGCCGATCCCGAGGGCCTGTTTCCGGCAATCTTCGGCCACGAGGGCGCGGGCATTGTGGTGGACGTCGGACCGGGCGTGAGCTCGCTCAAGAAAGGCGATCACGTCATTCCGCTCTACACGCCGGAGTGCCGGCAGTGCAAATCCTGCCTCTCGCGCAAGACCAATCTCTGCACCGCGATCCGCGGCACGCAGGGCAAGGGCCTGATGCCCGACGGCACCAGCCGGTTCTCGCTCGGCGGCAAGATGGTTCATCACTACATGGGCTGCTCGACGTTTGCGAACTACACCGTGTTGCCCGAGATCGCACTCGCGAAGATCCGTGAAGACGCGCCCTTCGACAAGGTCTGCTACATAGGCTGCGGCGTGACCACCGGCATCGGCGCGGTGATCAACACCGCGAAGGTGGAACCCGGAGCCAACGTGGTGGTGTTCGGCCTCGGCGGCATCGGCCTGAACGTGATCCAGGGCGCACGGCTTGCCGGCGCGGACAAGATCATCGGTGTGGACATCAACCCGGCGAGAAAGCCTCTCGCAGAGAAATTCGGCATGACGCATTTCGTCAACCCGAAGGAAGTCCAGGGCGACCTCGTGCCTTATCTGGTGGATCTCACCGGTGGCGGTGCGGACTACAGCTTCGAATGCGTCGGCAACGTGGAACTGATGCGCCAGGCGCTCGAGTGCTGCCATCGCGGCTGGGGCGTGTCGGTGATCATCGGCGTTGCGGGCTCGGGCCAGGAGATCAAGACCCGGCCGTTCCAGCTGGTCACCGGGCGCACCTGGAAGGGCACTGCCTTCGGCGGCGCGCGCGGTCGAACCGACGTGCCGAAGATCGTCGACTGGTACATGGAAGGCAAGATCGATATCGATTCGCTGATCACCCATACGATGCCGCTGGAGGATATCAACCGCGGTTTCGACCTGATGCATTCGGGCGAGTCGATCCGAAGCGTCGTGGTGTACTGAGGGGTTTGCGGGGCGGGGGCGGCACGGCGGGCGAGGAGGCCGCCACCGTATGAATCACGAACGCAGGGTGCCCGATGCCATGGCGGTGTCGGTAATGGTGTTGCTGTGCCTCACCTGGGGCATGGGGCATGTCGCGATCAAGCTCGCCTCGCACGGCATTCCGGCGGTGCTGCAGGCAGGCATACGCTCGCTGATCGCCACCGCCTGCCTGATGCTCTGGGCGCGGATGCGCGGCATTCCCCTGTTCAATGCCGACGGGACGCTGGGCGCAGGCATTGCCGCGGGGGCGCTCTTCGCCGCCGAATTCCTGTTCCTGTTCATCGGGCTCGGTTACACCTCGGCTTCGCGCATGAGCGTGTTTCTCTACCTCGCGCCCTGCCTCACCGCCGCGGGTCTGGCGTGGTTCATTCCGGGCGAACGTCTCAATCCCCTGCAGTCGCTTGGCATGGTCCTCGCGTTTTTCGGCATCGTCGTTGCCTTTGGCGAAGGATTCTCCGCCGCGGAGTCAACCTGGGCCGGTGACCTGATGGGCATCGTGGGTGCCTTCTGCTGGGCGGCAACGACGGTGGTGGTGCGCACCACGCGCCTGTCGAACGCGCGCGCCGAGAAGACGCTCTATTACCAGCTTGCCGTGTCGGGGGTGATGCTCACCGTGCTGTCGCCGCTGATGGGCGAGCGCGGTATTGTCGTTCTTGATGCGGTCACCGTCGGCAGCCTTCTTTATCAGGCGGTGATCATCAGCTTCGCGAGCTATCTCGCCTGGTTCTGGCTGATGACGCGCTTCCTCGCCTCGCGCCTGTCGGTGTTCACCTTTCTCAGCCCCCTGTTCGGCGTGTTGAGCGGTGCGCTGGTGCTCGACGAGCCGGTCTCGTCCCTTTTCATCGCGTCTGCGCTGCTGGTGGGTGCGGGGCTGTACCTGGTCAACCGCCCCTCGTCCTGAGGCCGCTTTCGCGGAAATGCTGACGCGGCGATTGACTTGGCGGCGAGTCTCGCCGACATTGATTGACGCGCGAGCTCGTCTCGTTGACAGTAGCGGCGGAGCCGAGAGCGTCGCGACGGTGCTTCAGGGATCGCGGACGAAAAAGCGAGGGGAGAAGTTGATCATGGCGGAAAGCAACTGGGCGCCGTTTCGCGCCGATCATGTGGGCAGCCTGCTCAGGCCGCCGGAACTGGCCGAGGCGCGGGCCCGGCTCAGGCGCGGTGAAATCACCGCGGATCAACTCCGGCCGATCCAGGAAAAATGCATCCGCGAGGTGGTCGCGCGACAGGAGTCGCTCGGCCTGCAGGCGGTCACCGACGGCGAATTCAGCCGGGACTGGTGGCATGTGGATTTCCTCACCGGGTTCGAGGGCGTCGATGCGATTTTCGAGAAGGCGCCGATGGCCTTCCAGAATTCCGAGGAGCAGCCGCCGGTATTGCACGTGACCGGGCGGGTGCGGCGGCGCAAGCCGGTCTTTGTTGACCACTTCGCCTACCTCAAGTCGGTATCGAAGAGCGTGCCGAAGCTGACCGTACCTGCGCCTGGCATGCTGCATCTTCGCGGCGGGCGCGGCGCGGTCAGTGAAGAGGCCTATCCCGACATCGATGTAATGT
>CAMBSA010000293.1 GCA_945869935.1 Bordetella parapertussis
CCCGGTCAGTTGATTTCCTGCGGCGTCGACCCGCTCGGTGGCGGGAAGCCGAAGGTGGCGCGGGACGATCGGTGCCGGTGGATGGAAGCGGTTGTCGTACATCACTTCGCGTACGCCGCGGCGCATCTGCAACGCGTCGCGAAAGCCGCGGGTGGTGACAAGGCCGGTGCGTGCGACATTGCCGGTGAGCACCGCGTTGGTCGTCACCGTCGTGCCGTGCACGATGATCGAGACCGATTTCATGAAGCGCGCGAAATCCGCACCGGTTTTCCCGGCGAGCGCCGCGAGGCCGCTCATCACCGCGAGCGACGGGTCCGCCGGCGTGGAGAGTTCCTTGTGGGTGAGCGTCGACCCACCCTGTGCCATCAGTAGAAAGTCGGTGAAGGTGCCGCCGACGTCTATGCCGATCTTGAATGCCATACCTGCTTTCGTGGACGGGGTTCGCGCCGGACTATTGAATTCCGCGCGGCGGTTATAAATCAAGCGCCGTTTTGGACTAGACTTGGCGCGTTTCAATTGTATGAACATAAACGCGAACTATACATACGATGCCTGCAGCCTGCAGCCCCTCGCGGGCCGGCCAAAATTCGCGGACGAGACACGATCACGATGCCACAAACCACGTCGGAAAAAATACTGTCGCGCGCGATGGGCAGGACGGTGCGTGCAGGTGAGGTCATCGAACCGGTACCGGACATCGTGTTCGTCCACGACTGGTACGCGGCCACCGTAGGTCGCGTGCTCGAGGACCACGGCATAGAAAAACTCGCCGAGCCGGAAAAGGTGGTGTTCGTCACCGATCACGAACCGCTTGCCGTTTCTCCCGAGGCGGCGCAACGCCAGAAAAAGGTGCGCGATCTGGTGCAGAAATACCGGATCGGCCGGTTCTTCGATGTCGGCCGCGGCGGCCACGGCCATGTGTTTCCGGTCGAGATGGGGCTGATCCATCCGGGGATGTACGTGGCCGCCTACGACACGCACGTTCCGAACTACGGCGCGGTCGGCGCGCTCGGCATTCCCTACCTCACGGAAATCGCCGATGTGCTCGCGTTCGGCTCGGTGTGGTTGCGGGTGCCGAAGACGGTGCGGGTCAGGGTGAGCGGCAAGCTCGGCCCGTGGGTGTCGGTGCGCGACGTGGCGCAAAAGCTGCTCGCGGATCTCGATCCGGAAATCGTCGACTACACCACGGTCGAATTCTCGGGCGAGGGCCTGCAGAACCTGCCCTTCGATGCGCGCTTCACGCTGTGCAACACGCCGATCGAGATCGGCGCGAAATCCGCGATCGTTATTCCCGACGGGATGACCCGCGCCTACATGGCGGCGCGCGGGTTGGCGGACCCGGACATGGTGCACAGCGATCCGGATGCCGACTTCGCCCTCGAGGTGGAATGTCGGCTTGATGACGTGCCTCCGCAGGTGGCGCTTCCGCCGCGTCCGGACAACGTGGCGCCGATCACCGCCGCGCTCGGCGTGCCGGTGCATCACGCCTTCATCGGTTCCTGTGCCTCCGGCCTGCTGAGCGATCTGCGAAGCGCGGCGGCGGTGCTCCGTGGACGCAAGATTGCGCCGACGGTGCGCATGTTCATCACGCCGGCGACGCATGCGATCTATGCCGAAGCGTCCGCCGAGGGGCTGATCCAGGTGTTCGCCGAGGCGGGCGCGATCGTGACGGCACCGGGATGCGGACCCTGCGCCGCCGGACGCATCGCGCCGCTCGCGCCGGGTGAAACCTCGATCAACACCGGCACACGGAACGACCCGGGACGGCTCGGCCCCTCCGATTCGCCTATCTATCTGGCCTCCGCCGCTTCGGTGGCCTGTGCCGCGGTGGCGGGGGTGATCACCGATCCGCGCGAGATGATGGGGAACGCCTCATGAGTACATCGCAAAGCCTTCTGTTCAAGGGGCGCTGCTGGCTGTTCGGCGACAACGTGGCGGTGGATGGCGACCTGATGCCCCTGCGCTTCGCGATTTCGCGCGAGACGCGACTCGAAGTCCTTCGCGAGTTCGCCGCGACAGGCATTGACCCGGACTTCCCGAAGAAGGCAAAGCCGGGTGACATCATCGTCGGCGGCCGGCGCTTCGCGCAGGGCAATCCGCACATCCAGGGGCTGCTTGGATTGCGTGCGCTTGGAGTCGGGCTGGTGGTGGAGTCGATCCCGCGCGGCAGCCTTCGCAACGCGGTGAATTCGGGCCTGCCGATATTGCCCAACTGCCCCGGCGTCGGCGGCGAGGTGTCCAGCGGCGACATGCTCGAGGTCGATTTCGCCACCGGCGTGTTCCGCAATGTCACCCGAGAGATCGAGCGGCATTACGAAGCGCTTCCCGAAACCCTGCTCGACGTGATACGAATCGGTGGTTGGGAGGCCAATTTCCGCAACCGGCTCGCACGTCAGCGCGCCAGCGCCTGAGTACGCCGGCGCCGGCCACTTTCAGGAGAAGCATCTCGATGCTGTCGCATGTCAACCGCAAGACCCGAGCCGCCGGACTGCTGCGCGAAATGCTCGCCCGACCCGGGCTGATTCGCGCCCCGAGCGCGACCGACGGGCTCTCGGCGAGGATGATTGCGGCTGCGGGGTTCGAGGCGATCCATCTCACCGGCAGCGGCGTGGCGCGTTCGATGGGTTACCCGGACATCGGTCTGGTGACAATGAACGAAACCATCGATCGCGCACGGTCGATGGCGCGTTCGGTGGCCATCCCGGTGATCGCGGATGCCGATACCGGGTACGGCAATGCGCTCAACGTGATTCGTACCGTGCAGGAGTTCGAGGCGGCGGGGATTGCCGGTGTGCATCTTGAGGACCAGGTCACGCCCAAGCGCTGCGGGCATTACGAAGGCAAGCAACTCATCCCCGCGGACGAGATGGCGCTCAAGATCGAGGCGGCGTGCGCGGCACGACGCGATCCGGACTTTGTGATCATCGCCCGCACCGATGCGCGCGGCCTCGAGGGTTATGACGCCGCGATCCGTCGCGCGGAACTCTATGTGGAGGCGGGCGCGGACGTGCTTTTCATCGAGGCGCCGGAGTCACGCGCGGAAGTCGAGCGCATGGCCGCTCATTTCAGGGTGCCGTTGCTGATGAACATGTACAGCGGCGGCAAGACGCCTCTCGTTTCCACCGCCGACCTTCGCACGCTCGGCTACCGCATCGTGATCTGGCCGTCGCACCTGCAGCGCGCGGCGATCATGGCGATGAAGCGGGCGCTCGAGCTGCTTCAGCGCGAGGACGTGAGCGCGGCGGATGATCCTGAGCTGATGGTGTCGTTCGCCGAGCGCGAGGACATCGTCGGGCTTCCCGAGGCGGGTGAACTGGAGCGGCGCTTCCTCGAAGGGAAAAAAACATGACCACGCGGCGATCGTCGGTCCTGAAGTCGAAGCGACCCGGCAAGAGTGCGGCGTCGCGACCGCGCTATCTGGAGATCGCCGACAAGTTGCTGAAGGACATCGAATCCGGTGCGCTCGCGGTGGGCAACGTGCTCGAACCCGAGCAGGAACTCAGCCTCAAGTTCAAGGTGAGCCGCGGGACCATCCGGCAATCGCTCGCCCTGCTCGAGGAAAAGGGCGTGATCCTGCGGCGGCAGCGAAGCGGGACGAAGATACTTTCCCGCTTTCCCGGCAAGGGCTTGGTGAGCGGCGAGCAGCTGCTCGAGGACTGGGCGCGCTACGGGATCGAGTATCCGTTGCGGGTGTCCGCAGTGTCGCGCAAGGAGCTGCCCTCGGACCTGTTCAAGGGCGAGGATCGTGCCAGCGGCAAGTGGCTCTGCGTAGTCGGACTTCGCTACCCGATCGGCTCCAGGGTGCCGATTTCTTACTGCGAATCCTTCATTCACCCGGACTATTCGGAGATCGAGCAGGACCTGTCGCCCACGCCGATCCCGATGTTCGCGCACGTCGAGCGCCGATACGGCCGGGTGATCGAGTCGGTGCAGGTCCAGTTGCGCGCAATGGGCCTGCCTTCGGTGATGGCGAAGCCGCTGGGCGCGGATGCGGGCCAGCCTGCGCTCCAGCTGATACGGCTTTTCATGGATGCGCGCAATCGCGTGGTAACGGTCGGCATCAACACGCATCCGGCGGAGCGCTA
>CAMBSA010000294.1 GCA_945869935.1 Bordetella parapertussis
TCCTGGACATCACCCGCTGCGAATACCCCGGGAACGCTGGTTGCTGTTGCATTGCCACTGCGACCTGATTGGGTGACGATATATCCGCCTGCCATTTCAAGCTGTCCTTTGAAGATTTCAGTGTTCGGGGTGTGGCCAATTGCTATGAAAAGGCCTTGTACTGCTAGAGATTTCGTGTCGCTTCCGTCGATTGACTTGAGACGTATTCCGGATACTCCCCGGTCATCGCCCATGACTTCGTCCAGTGCATGGCTCCAGACGATGCTTACATTCGATTTATCGAAGAGTTTTTTCTGGAGAATTTTTTCTGCTTTTAGCGAGTCGCGTCGATGTACCAACGTGACGTGTCTTGCGATGTTGGACAGGTACAGCGCTTCTTCAACAGCCGTATTTCCGCCGCCGATCACCGCGACGTCTTGGCCCCGGTAGAAGAAGCCATCGCAGGTTGCGCATGCAGAGACGCCTTTGCCTAGAAATCGCTGCTCGGAGTCAAGTCCGAGATAACGCGCCGTAGCGCCAGTGGCTATGATCAGTGCATCGCATGTATATATCGCAGAGTCGCCATCGAGTTGGATGGGGCTGGATTTCAGGTGTGCTGTGTGGATGTGGTCGTAGATCAGGGTTGTCTCGAAGCGCTCGGCATGCTTTTGAAACCGTTCCATCAGTGCCGGGCCCTGCACTCCTTCGGCATCTGCGGGCCAGTTGTCGACATCCGTGGTCGTCATGAGCTGACCGCCCGGAGCCATTCCAGCGATGACAACCGGGTTCAGGTTTGCTCGAGCGGCATACACTGCGGCGGTGTATCCCGCCGGGCCCGAGCCCAATATCAACATTTTCAGATGCTTCGTGGGTTTTGACATGGATGTGGCCAAGATTGACAATGGAAGGATTAGGAGCCAAGAGCGTAATTATATCCGGCGGCCTAAAGAATTCTCCCTTTCCTTGCGTTCGAATTTTTTACATAAGTTATTGTTTTAAAAATAATTATTCTTGTAAACTGATTTGCTCCAATTAACTAAAAAAATCAACATTCTTCCTATTCGCGTGAGCTTTCCGCGCCTGTTAGTTTTTCTGCTTCTTATCGGGTTCTTCTCGATATCGATGGCGCAGCCCGCCAATCAAGCTGCTGCGCAGGATCCCCGTTTTGAAATTCGGCGATTCGTTGTCGAGGGGGCGACGTTGCTTGGCGCCGACGAAATTGAAAACGCGGTAAGGCAGTTTTCAGGTCCGAATCGTGACTTTTCTGATGTTCAGCGTGCATTGGAGGCGCTCGAGAAGATCTATACGGAAAAAGGCTTCAGTGCGGTTCAGGTGGTTCTGCCGGAGCAGGAGTTGAATCGGGGAGAGGTTCATTTCCGGATTGTTGAAGCCCGAATCGGAAAAGTGCTTGTTGAGGGCAACAAGTTTTTTGATGAGCCCAATATTCGAAATAGCCTTCCATCAGTTATTGCGGGACAGCCACCGAATATTCACAAGGTTGCGGAAAATCTTCGTGTCGCAAATGAGAGCCCTGCGAAACAAACCACCGTTCTGCTCAGGGGGGGGCTGAAGAGGGGTTGGTAGATGCGGTCGTGAGGGTTTCCGATGAGCGTCCGACGAAATACAGCCTGACGATGGACAACACGGGAACGCAGCAGACCGGATTGTATCGGATAGGGGTCGGGTTTCAGAACGCGAATCTCTGGAATCGTGATCATGTCATTTCTGGCCAATATATGACTAGCCCGAATGATCCCGATGCGCCGAACGGCGTTATTCTCAAACCAAGCAACAGGGTCTATATCGTCGGTATGTCTTACCGAATCCCGCTTTACGCCGCCGGGGACTCGATCGATATCTCTGCTGGATATTCGAATGTGAATTCCGGAGTCATTCAGAACTTGTTCAACGTGAGTGGCAGTGGTTCGATTTTCGGTGCGCGGTATAACCTGAATCTGCGCAAGTGGGGCGATCTCGAGCAACGCTTGTCGTTTGGTTACGATTGGCGTGCCTATACGAATCGTGTCACGTCGATCGGTGGGGGGGCAGGGTTGGTCCCCGACGTGAATGTACAACCGGTCAGCGTTACTTATCTCGGGCTATATCGAACGGCGGAAAGCGAGACATCGTTCAACGTCGGCGCATACAAGAACCTGCCATATCGGAAAGATGCAGGCCAAAACGCGTTCTCTGCCTCTCGACTGGACTCTCCTGCGGCATATTTTCTGACTCGCTATGCAATTAATCACAATCGTGCATTTCAGAATGACTGGCAGATGCGTGTCGCGTTTAACGGCCAGATGACGCGTAATAAGCTGATTTCAGGGGAGCAATTCGGAGTCGGCGGTGCGGATTCAGTGCGAGGGTTCCTCGAGCGTGAGGTCACCAACGACAACGGATACCGAGGATCGATGGAGTTTTATACGCCCGATTATGGGGGCAAGATTCCGTGGAGTAGTGGGCTTCGTGCGCGGACGGTGTTCTTCTACGACTGGGGGCAGGTTAAGCGGATGGGTCCGCTGGTTGGCGAAACCTTTCAGCAAGGACTCGCGAGCATGGGCGTCGGGTTTAGGCTGGCGCGGGGGACGAATCTGAGCATCAAGATCGATTTCGGACACATTACGAATGCCGGCGGATCTCAAGGTCGCAATGAGGGCAGGGTCCACGCAAGCATGGCGTACGTTTTTTAACGCGCTAACTGTCTGCTAATGTGAATTTCCTCACCGCGAGCGCTGCTCAGCGCTTGCAATTTATTCCCGTCGGCGGAATATCAAGCTGGTAGTACTGAAATACGATGTAAGTCTATGATCAATATGGAGAATCGTCATCGACGATGGGGCATTTGGGGCGCAGGATGTGCTAGCATTGCATTTGGGTTTTACGCGAGAACTCAACGGAATTTTCATTTTATAAATCAACGAGATGAAACAGGAGCGGCGCGGTGTTGATCCGCCGCGGATCCGGTATCGCCGGCGCATAGAACGGCGGTCGTATTCGGTATTGGCTCCACGTGCCAAGGTAATGACTTTGGCGGTGGTGTCCTGTTTCGCCAGTTATTCATACGCCAACCCGATTGGACCGCAGGTTTTATCGGGGTCTGCCAGTTTTCAAGTCTCGGGCAAGACGCTCAACATAACGAACAGCGCCGGTGCGGTAATCAACTGGCAGGGCTTTTCCATTGCGTCCGATGAAGTCACGAGGTTTCTTCAAAGCGGTGCGGCGTCATCCGTACTCAATCGTGTAACGGGCGGGGAAGCTTCAAATATTCTTGGCCAGCTTTTGTCAAATGGCCGGGTCTTCCTCATCAATCCCAACGGCGTATTCATCGGTGGCGGCGCTGTTGTTGATGTTGCGGGGTTCGTTTCTTCGTCCTTGAATCTTTCCGACGCAGATTTCCTGGCGGGGAAATTCCGGTTCACAGAGCAAATTGGTGCGGGTCGAATCGTCAATCAGGGAACGATTCAGACGCTCGCGGGCGGACAGGTCTACCTTGTCGCGCCGAACGTCGAGAATCACGGGGTTATCACCAGTCCGACGGGCGAGGTGATTCTTGCGGCAGGCAAGAGCGTGGAACTCGTGCAGCCGGCAAGCCCCTACGTCCGGGTTGAACTAACGGCGCCGTACAACGCGGCTGTCAATGTAGGGCAGATAGTCGCGCAGGCCGGGCGTGTCGGAATCTACGGGACGTCAATTCGCAATAGCGGGCTAGTGAGTGCGAATAGCGCGAGTGTTGACACGCAAGGGCGCATTGTTTTCAGAGCGAAAAAGGACATTACGCTCGAGTCAACATCGCGGTTGGAAGCCAATGGACCGAAAGGTGGGGACATTACGGTTCAGGCGGAAGCGGGCACGCTTATCGCGGATGGGGTGGTTGTAGCCAAGGGGGCATCCGAGCATGGGGGCACTATTCGAATGCTCGGGGAGAGGGTCGGCCTGATCGGTCATTCGAGCGTTGATGCGAGCGGCGACGCAGGAGGCGGGACTGTTTTGGTAGGTGGTGATCTTCACGGTCAAAGTTCGGACGTACAGAATGCGGTTAAGGCGTACGTCGGGAGTGATGTGATTGTCCGCGCTGATGCGATCAAAAATGGAGATGGCGG
>CAMBSA010000295.1 GCA_945869935.1 Bordetella parapertussis
GGAATATCGTCGTCCATGTCGTCGAACTTGGCGCCAGCCGCCGGTGCCTTGGGCGGACGCGCCGAACCGCCACCGCCGCCCGAGGGCTCGCGCATCTCGCGCGGGGCGCTGTCGCCACCGCCCATCCCGGCGCGGCTGCCGAGCATCTGCATGACATCGCCGCGAATATCGGTGGCGTACTTCTCCACCCCGTCCTTGTCCGTATACTTGCGCGTACGCAGCGAGCCTTCCACATAGATCTGGGAGCCCTTCTTGAGATACTCACCCGCGACCTCCCCCAAGCGACCGAAAAACGTGATGCGGTGCCATTCGGTCTGCTCCTTCATCTCGCCGCTCGCCTTGTCCTTCCACTTGTCGGTGGTGGCCACGCGAATGTTGCACACGGCATCTCCGCTGGGGAGGTAACGCGTCTCGGGATCGGCGCCCAGGTTGCCGACGATGATTACCTTGTTTACTGAAGCCATCAGACTTCTCCTCCAATGAGTTTAATCGCTGCCTGCTCGTCCCAGCGGTCCGGGGTGAACGTCAATCTCGCCACGCCCTTGTCGGGCAGCACCACCGCGTCGCGCACGCCCTTCAGACGCATCAGCCGCTCGCGCAAAGCAAGCGGATCGACGCCGTCCCCGGGGCCTGCGGCGAGCGCAAATTCCTGCGTTCGCAGCTTCGGCGGCACGCGCATTCCGAACGCCACCATGAACCATAACGCAATCAGGGCAAATCCGAATACAAACACTGCATCTTCGCCGTAATGCTGGGCCAGCCAGCCGCCGAACCCGCCCCCGGCAAACAGGCCGAGCGCCTGGGTCGTGTTGTACACCCCGAGCGCGGTGCCGCGCGCATCCGGCGGCGCAACGCGGGTAACCAGCGACGGCAACGACGCCTCGAGCACGTTGAAGGCCACGAAAAACGCGAGCAGCAGCAGCACCAGCGCGGTCAACGAATCGCGGCAAAAAAGGAAACCCGCCTGCACCGCCACCATCAGACCCACCATGCCGAGAAATATCGTCTTCATCCGCCCGCCGCGCTCGGCGGCCATGATCGGCGGCACCATCAGCACAAACGAGCCGAGCACCACCGGCAGGTACACCTTCCAGTGCGAACTCACCTCCATGCCGCCGTGATTGATGAGGGCCAGCGGCACCACCACGAAAATCGCCATCTGCACCGCGTGCAGCGAAAAAATCCCGAAATTCAGGCGCAACAGCTCCCGGTTCGCGAGCACGCCCGCGAGCGCGGCGCGACGCACCTCGCGCGAGGTGTCGTGCACCACCGGCTCGGCGGGGACCAGCTTGACTGTCACCCAGATCGCGCCGAGCGACAACAATCCGGTGAGCCCGAAGATGCCGCCCATGCCGATCCACTGGTACAGCGCCGGCGCCGCCACCAGGGACAGCGCGAAGGTGAGCCCGATCGAGGAGCCGATCACCGCCATCGACTTGGTGCGGTGTTCCTCGCGGGTGAGGTCGGCGGCAAAGGCCACCACCGCCGCGGAAATCGCGCCCGCGCCCTGCACGCAGCGCCCGACGATCACCCAGGCAATGTCGTTCGCCAGCGCCGCGATCAGGCTGCCGAGGGCAAACAGCAGCAGCCCGGCGATGATCACCCGCTTCCTGCCGTAGCGGTCGGACGCCATGCCGAAGGGAATCTGCAGAACGCCCTGCGTGAGGCCGTAGGCGCCAAGCGCAATGCCCACCAGCGTTAGGCTGTCGCCGCCCTTGAGGTGCTGCGCATGCACCGCGAACACCGGCAGGATCAGGAACAGCCCGAGCATCCGCAGCGCAAATAGCGATGCCAGCGAAAACGTGGCCCTGAGCTCCAGCGGCGACATTTTTGAGGGATTGGGGGGTGTTTCCGGGGTGCGCGGCATGGGCTGGAATTCGGACGCCCGGGCGGAACCCGAAGCCGGCGAAGTCGGGAGATAAGGTCGGCAGGGTGGCACGGAGCGCTGAGAGTTGCGTATATTAGCAAGTTTGCTCTCGCCGCCCCGCTGGAAAGCCGGTCCGGAGCGCAATCCGGTGAATTTCACCGGATTTTTGCGCTTGCGAATCCGCGCGACGCGGCAGGCCGCCGTGGCAAGCAACCCTCAGGAAAGACAGCGCACCGCATGGAATTGATCCGGGTTCGTGGGGCTCGCACCCACAATCTCAAGAACATCAACGTCGACCTGCCGCGCAACCGGCTCGTGGTCATCACCGGGCTCTCGGGTTCGGGAAAAAGTTCGCTCGCCTTCGACACGCTCTACGCCGAAGGCCAGCGCCGCTACGTGGAGTCGCTCTCGGCCTACGCGCGGCAGTTCCTGCAGTTGATGGAAAAGCCCGACGTCGACCTGATCGAGGGCCTGTCGCCCGCGATCTCGATCGAACAGAAGGCGGCAAGTCACAACCCGCGATCGACGGTGGGCACCGTCACCGAGATCCACGACTACCTGCGCCTGCTGTTTGCGCGCGTGGGCACGCCCTACTGCCCGGAGCACGCGTTGCCGCTCGCCGCGCAGTCGATCTCGCAGATGGTGGACCATGTGCTCGCGCTGCCCGAGGACACGCGGCTGATGGTGCTCGCGCCCGCGGTGTCCGGCCGCAAGGGCGAACAGCACGATCTGCTCGCCGACCTTCGCGCCCAGGGTTTCGTGCGTGTGCGGCTGGATGGCAAGGTGCATGAGATCGACGCGGTGCCCAAGCTCGCCAAGAACTCGCGCCACACGCTGGAAGTTGTCGTCGACCGGCTGAAAGTGAAAGCCGACACCCGCCAGCGGCTCGCGGAATCCTTCGAGACCGCGCTTCGCCACGGCGAAGGCCGCGCGCTCGCGGTGGAGATGGAGGGCGGCAAAGAGCATTTGTTCTCGGCGAAGTTCGCGTGCCCGATTTGCGGCTGGTCGATCGCCGAACTCGAACCGAGATTGTTCTCTTTCAACAGCCCGCTCGGTGCCTGCCAGACCTGCGACGGTCTGGGCAGCGTCACCTTCTTCGATCCGAAACGCATCGTCTCGCATCCCGACCTGAGCCTTGCCTCGGGCGCGATCCGCGGCTGGGACAGGCGCAACCAGTTCTATTTCCAGTTGCTCACCAGCCTCGGCGCGCACTACGGCTTCGATGTGGACAAATCCTTCGAGAAATTGTCCGACGAGGTGAAGAAGATCGTGCTCCACGGCACGAAGGACAAGATCAAGTTCTCGTATCTCAACGAGCGCGGCCGCACCATCATCAAGGAGCACGCGTTCGAGGGCATCGTCCCCAACCTCGAGCGGCGCTACAAGGAAACCGACTCGATCGCGGTGCGCGAGGAACTCGGCAAGTACCAGGCGACGCAGGCCTGCCCCGACTGCGGCGGCACGCGGCTTCGCACCGAGGCACGGCATGTGAAGGTGGGCATGCCCGGCGACGAGCGCGCGATCTTCGAGGTGAGCGGCATCTCGCTCAAGAACGCGCTCGCCTTTTTCCAGGGGCTCACCCTGCCTGGCGCCAAGCACGCGATCGCCGAGCGCATCGTCAACGAGATCGCGCTGCGGCTGAAGTTCCTGGTGAACGTGGGCCTGGATTACCTGACCCTCGACCGTTCGGCGGAAACACTCTCCGGCGGCGAATCGCAGCGCATACGCCTTGCCTCGCAGATCGGCTCCGGCCTCACCGGCGTGATGTACGTTCTCGACGAACCGTCGATCGGCCTGCACCAGCGCGACAACGCCCGTCTGCTTGAAACCTTGATTCACCTTCGCGACATCGGCAACACCGTGATCGTGGTGGAGCACGATGAAGAGGCGATACAGATCGCCGACCACGTGATCGACATGGGGCCGGGCGCGGGCGTGTACGGCGGCGCAATCGTGGCCGAAGGCACGCCGGCGGACATCCGCGCCAACGCAGCATCACTCACCGGCAAGTACCTTTCCGGCGCGCTCAAAATTCCGCTGCCCGAGCGCAGGCGCCGTCCCGAGCGCGGCCGCAGCCTGCGTCTCAAGGGCGCGAGCGGCAACAACCTGAAGGACGTGTACCTCGACCTGCCGGTGGGCCTGTTCGTCGCGATCACCGGCGTGTCGGGCTCGGGCAAGTCCACGCTCATCAACGACACGCTCTACACCGCG
>CAMBSA010000296.1 GCA_945869935.1 Bordetella parapertussis
ACCGATCAGCCGCGGTTCGCTGAAGGCACGTCCGATGAAGCTGATGCCCGCCGGCGCGCCGTCCTCGGTGTAGCCGCAGGGCACCGTGATCGCGGGATAGCCCGCCTTGCCGGTGAACTTGGCGGCGTGATCCATGGGCACCACGATCGCGTCCAGCCGATGCTCCGACATGATCCGGTCGATCCCCTCGTCCCGGGTGAGCCGGATGTCGCGCGCGCGATCGGCGTGATAGGCAGGCTCGGACCAGTCGCCCGCGGTCGCATCGGATGCGATCAGCAGGTCCTGCCCGAATGGCATCGCAGCGCTGCCATGCATCTCGTTGTGCGCAATGATCTCGCGCATCGACCGCACCGCGCTCGCCTCGCCGCAGCGCGCGAGAAACGCGTTGAGCCCCGCCTTGAAGTCGGTGCGGAACACCCGCGAGAGCATCGGCATCACCGTGGGCGCAGTCGGGATGTCCGCCGGATCGACGATCTGCGCGCCCGCGGCGTGCATCGCGGCGATCGCCGCATTGACAAGCGCATCGATGCCCGTCTTGCCCTCGCGGCCGAAGAACTCGCGCCGCGCCACACCGATGCGCGCCCCCACGAGCGCACTGTCACTGCAGAACCGCGCGTAATCGGCATGCACCGCGCCGAGCGCGGAGTAAGTGATCGTGTCCTCGTGATCGGGCCCCGCAATCGCCGAGAGCAGCAGCGCCGCATCGCGCACGCTTCGCGCGATCGGCCCGGCGGTGTCCTGCGTGGTCGCAAGCGGCACCATGCCGGATCGGCTGACGAGACCCATCGTCGGCTTGATGCCCACCAGGCCGCTGCTGGCGCAGGGCGCCTGGATCGAGTTCTGCGTCTCCGAGCCGACGCCCGCCGCAGCCATGCTCGAGGCCACCGCCGCTGCCACGCCGGTGCTCGACCCGCCGCCGCGCCCGTAGCGCAGCCCGTAGGGGTGGCCAATGATGCCGCCGGTGGTGCTGTGCTCCGAGGGCATGGTGGATGCCATGTAGTCGCAGAAGTCCGGGCAGTTCGCCTTGCCGATCAGAACCGCGCCCGCGGCGCGCAGCCGGCGTACGAGGCCCGCATCGAAGGGTGTTCTCAAGCCGCCCAGCGCATGCACACCCGCGGTGGTGCGCATTGCATCCGCGGTGCCGATATTGTCCTTCAGGACAATCGGTATGCCGTGCAGCGGCGAGCGCAGTTTTCCGGCACGCCGCTCGGCATCGAGCGCAGCCGCGATCGACAAGGCGTCGGGATTGCTCTCCCGAACTGCGTTGAGCTTTGGCCCGCTTTCCCCGAGCGCGTCGATCCGGTCCAGATACGCGGCGGTGAGCTTCTCGGAACTTGTCGCCCCGGAGGCAAGCGCATCCTGCAATCCGCCAATCGACACTTCGACGATATCCATGGTTCACGCTCTCAATTGAAGCGGCCGCACCGGGACGGACCGCATCGGATCATAGTGCAGATGCCGCATCCCGCGACAGGCGAACTCACACGTTCAGCCGGACGCCGGCTTTCCGCCCCGCGCGAACAACTTTGCAATCGTCGCCCGCAGCCATTGATGCCCGGGATCGTGGTGCGACCGGGCATGCCAGAACTGGCGCACATGCACCGGTGCCACGGCGAACGGCACCGGCAGCGACTTGACCGGCGACACCGCGGAGAAGATCGTGGAGAGTGTCCTCGGCATGATCGCGATCAGGTCGCTCTGCATCAGGATCATCGGGACCACGAGGTAGTGCGGCACGTGCAGAACAATCTTTCGCCGCGCCGCGCGCTTGCCGAGCGCGCGCTTGACCAGGCCATCCACCTGCGCCGGCGCCGACACGCTGATCTGCCCGGTTTCAAGAAACTGGTCGAGACTGAGCTTCTTTCCGATCGTCGGATGATCGCGACGCATCAGGCACACCAGAGGTTCATCGAACAGATACTGCTGGTGGAAATCCTGCTGCAGGTCGGGCAGTTGCCCGATCGCGAGGTCGGTGGTGCCGACCTCCAGCGCGTCCCGGTAGCGATCGCGTGCGGCCTGGGTGGACACGATGCTCACGTTCGGCGCGAGCTTCTCGATGTGAGGAATCAGCTTCGGAAGAAAGATCAGCTCCGCGATGTCGGTCATCAGCAGATTGAACGTCCGGCTGGATGTCGCCGGATCGAATTTCGCGTCGCGCTCCAGTGCGGCGCGGATCACGCCGATCGCCTGCGCCACCGGTTCGGCGAGCTGCTGCGCGTACGCGGTGGGTTTCATGCCGCGCGTGGTGCGCACGAACAGGGGATCGTTGCAGAGCTCGCGCATGCGCTTCAGGGCATGGCTCATCGCCGGCTGCGTGAGGCCCAGACGCGCGCCCGCCGCGGTGATGTTGCCCTCGCGCATCACTGCGTCGAACACGCGCAGAAGGTTCAGATCGAAGGTGTTGACGTTCATTCTGCACATTCTCCATGCACATCTGCGACATGAGTATTATGAATTAGACATCACCCGCCCGCGCGACTATCGTTGCCGCTCGGTTGTCCCCGCACCGATTGCCTGGAGATGACCGTACTGCCAGAAACGAAGGGGAACAGACGATGGACAAGTCCGAAAATACCCGGAGCGCCGCGCACCAGGATTTCCTGCGCGAATTCCCGCTTACCGGGCCCGGCACAAAGGCGGGCAAGGTACTCAGGCACTACTGGCACCCGGTCTGCCTGTCGAAGGATCTGGTCGACATCCCCTACCCGGTGCGCATGCTCGGCGAGGACCTTGTGGCCTTTCGCACTCCCGACGGCAAGGTCGGCCTGGTAGGGGCGATCTGCCCGCACCGCTGCGCCGCGCTCGAATACGGGCAGATCGAAGGCCGGGGCCTCAAGTGCTCGTACCATGGCTGGACCTACGATGCTCGCGGGCGCTGCACCGACATGCCGCTCGAACCCGAAAACAGCCCGCTCAAGGATGAAGTCCGCCACATCTGGTACCCGACCATCGAATGGGCGGGTGTGGTCTGGTGCTACATGGGCGAGGACAAGGAATCCCCCCCGCCGTTGCCCAAGATCGACATCCTCACGCGCGACGACGGTGAACTGATCGTCGACCGCGGCGACTTCCGCAATTACAGCTACCAGAACTTCATGGAGAACTTCGCCGACCTCGGGCATGTGTACGTGCTGCACCTGATCTCCCCGGGCGAGGTGCCCGAGGACGTGAAGCCTCATTGCGACATGACGGTGGACACCGAATGGCGGCGTTCCGAGCATCGCGTGTTCGAGACGCACTTCGGCATGAAGTCGGTGATCGTGCACAACACCGCCGACCCGAAGCGCAAGTTCGCCAACACCTGGAGCCTGGTGATGCCGTATTACTTCCGCTTCGGCGGCATCACCGCGGGCCTGCCGCCCGACTTCACCGTGGACCGACGCGAATCCGGAGGAATGCTGCGCATCATCGACGACACGCACTTCGAGATCTTCCGTTACACGCTGATTCGCCCGGGCAATTTCCGCTCGACTTTTTTCCCGCGGGGCAACGACACCAGCCGCGGCCTCGCCGAAGGCGTGCAGGGAACGGTCGCAAAGAAGACCTACGACTACCGCCGCTACCCGGCGTGGGAAGGCCGCCCGCCGGTGGAAGACCTTGTCATCCAGGAAACCCAGGGAGCGATTCCGCCGCGCCACCTCGAGACGCTCGGCACCTCCGACATCGGCGTGGCGCTGCTGCGCAAGATCTGGCGTCGTTCAATCGACAATGTTGCGCAGGGCAAGCCCCCGAAGCAGATCGAAACCGATGAAAATGGCGTCATCCGGATCGACACCTTCAAGGGACTGGTCAGCACCGACGAACTCAAGCTCGGCCCGGCGAACATGCCCGACTCGCGCGAGGGCCGCGGGCTGATCCGCGATGCGCAGGGCAAGCCGGTGTTCAAATAAGCGGTGCTCGAACAAACCAGGGAGAAATGACATGGATCGGGACAAGGAACGCGCAATCGAATGGGACTGCACCCAGCTCCTGTACGAGTTCTACGCCTGCCTCGACGAGAAGCGTTACGACGACCTGGGCAAGCTCTTCGTCGAGGACGGTGCCTGGGTGCGGCTTGGCAAGGAA
>CAMBSA010000297.1 GCA_945869935.1 Bordetella parapertussis
TCACATCGCGTTCCATGTGAAGACGCTCGATGACCTGATGTTCGGCCGCAACCGTCTGCTCAAGGCGGGCATCACGGTTGCGCCCACGCCGGGGCGGCACATGGCCTCGGGCAGCATCTTCCAGTACTTCAGCGATCCGGACGGCTTCACCGTCGAGTACACCCACGGCATGGAGGCATTTCCGGAAGTCGATCCGCGCCGGCCGCGCATGCTCGACAAGACCTATCGCACCACCGACGTGTGGGAAGGCGAGCCGCCGCGCAATCTCGTCTCGCTTGGGGCCATGGAAGCAGCGAGCTTCGCCTAGAATTGCAGTCTTCCGCGCCCACCGTGGCGCGGACCGCAAAAAGCGGCATCAGCCGCGGGTCAAACTCCAGGAGAAATGGATATGCACGCATCATTCATCGACATGAAGCGCAGCGGGGGTCGAAGGCTCGTCCTTGCCGCTACGGTGGCGGGGCTCGCACTGTGTTCCCTCGGCGCAATCGCGCAGGGGCTTTCCAGCCGGCCGGTGAAGATCGTCCTTGCGCAGACGCCCGGAACCACGCCCGACCTGCTCGCGCGCGCGCTCGCGCCGCGCCTGCAGGCGCGCTGGAACCAGCCCTTCGTGGTCGAGAACCGGGCCGGCGCGGCCGGTGCCATCGGCATGGAGGCGGTCGCCAAGTCCCTGCCCGACGGCCACACCATCAATATCAACGTATCAAGCACGTTGACGATACCGATTTTCTTCAAGGTGCCATTCGATATTTTCACCGGATTCGCGCCGATCACGATGGTCGGGCGCAACATCTTCGCGCTGTCGGTGCATCCTTCGGTACCCGCGAAGGACGTAAAGGAGTTCCTTGCCTGGGCGAAAACGCAGGGCGGAAAGGTGAACTACGGCTCGCCCGGCAACGGCACCCATCACCATCTGTTCATGGAACAGTTCAAGCTGATGACCGGCACCGACATGACCCATATTCCTTACAAGGGATCGGCGCAGGCGTTCACCGACCTCATGGGCGGGCAGATTTCCGCGATGTTCGTGCCGATGGGCGCTGCGCTCAACATGGCGAAGGAAAATCGAATCCGTCTGCTTGGTGGTTCGGCGCGCGAGCGCTCGCCGCTCACGCCTGAAATACCTTCGCTGCATGAACAGGGCATCACCGGCTTCAATATGGATGCCTGGTTCGCCGCCTGGGCGCCGGGCGGCACGCCGCCCGACATCATCAACAAGTACAACACCGTGCTGCGCGAAATTCTCGCCGAACCCGACACTCGTGCATCGCTCGGACGGCAGGGCGTGTCGGTGTCGGTCAGCACGCCGGAGGAACTCGACCGGATCAACCGCAACGAGTACGAGGTGCTGGCGAAACTCGTGAAGGCAGCGAATATCAAGGGGGACTGAACCCCCTGCAACGCGGTCCGTCGCGCGGGTGCGATCAGCGGTGTTCGATTGACTGCCGCTTCGCCTCGATCGTTTTTTCGAGGCGCGCTATGGTGATGTCGAACGCCGATTTCTGGCTTGAATCGAGCTTGCCCTCAAAGGCGAGCCTCGCGATGCTGGCCAGGATTTCGTCGATCCGCGATTCGGCCTGGTCCAGACTTTCTGCATCGTCGCTTTCGCGCACGGTGCGCATGATCTCGAGCAGTTCGGTGTGTTCCGTTCGCAGCAACTCGCGCTCGCTCGGAAACAGCCGTCGCATCAGCCACACGACGGCCGAGGCGATCGTACTGAATCCGAACAGGAGCAGCCACAGCACGTCGCTGTAGCGTCCGAGAAACGAGGTTTCGCTCGCGTCGTAGTACGTAGCGGCACCGCCGTGCACCGGAATTGCCCCGCCGCGCGTGGTGTCGAGCGCGGCCAGGCGCGCGGCGCCCGGATACTGGGCCATCAGGGATGAGCGGACATCGAACATCTGCGCGGTGAGATCCTGGATGATCGCGGGGCTCTCGTCGCGGTGCGCCACCAGCAGCAAGGGAAAAGTCACGGTTGGCAATGCCACGGGCGGGGTGAGCGGAATGCTGGCGAGTTCGCCCACGGCGATATCCTCGGCCTTGAACACCGAGTTTGTCTTCGTCAGCGCCGCGGCCTCGTTGATCGGCATGAATATCGCCGGAGCGCCGAAGGCCCGTTCCACGGCGTGCATTTCGTCGAGAAACGCGGTGCTGCCGCGGGGCACCGAGGCGAGGACCGCGTCCAGATTTCCCGCCGAGATGGCCGGACCGATCGCCGACAGGCTGCCAATTTCCTGCGGTTGGAATTCCCCCCGGCTGAAGTGGCTGAGTTGCGCCAGTTCGCGAAACACGCCCGCGCCGGTCTTCGACGGTGTCAGTTCAGCGAGCAGTCGACCGCGAAGGTCCGCGAATTTCTCGATGCCGGCGCCCGGGCGGACCAGGACCAGCGCGGTGAACCGTCCCAACTCGGCGACGCCGACGGCGGAACTGGGCAAGGCACGGTCGGCCCGCACCGCGGCAAGATCGGCCTTCTGCGCTTCGAAGGCCGCCGCAATGGCCTCGTTGGAGTCAAACGGAATGACGGTCAGCCGGACACGCGCCCCTTCCTTGCGCAGGGCGGATGCCATTGCCTGGAGGAATTGCGTGGTCTGCGTTCCCGCAGGAGGGGCGGCCACGCGCAGTGTGCGCGGGGCGACGCCGTAGTAGTAGTAGGCAAGGCCGGCGCCAGCGCACAAGAGCGCAAGCGCAAGCCAGCCGAAGAAATCGCGCTTGCCCATCAGCCTTGATCCGTTCTCCGATTCCGCGCGCACCGGAGGTGCGCAGGGATCAATATACGGCTTTGCTCCGCGGTTGAAAATGCCGTCGCGCGTTGTGCCCGGACAGCTGCGAAAAGCCAACGGGTGTTGCTCGACGGCCCCGGTCCCCGGGTGACCGTTACGCGGTAACATCGGCGCGCTCCGGAAATGATGCATGCCGAATTGAATGCCGATCGCACGGACGGCTTGGCTGTCCCGCGGATTGCACCGGAAACATCGCTCTCTAAAGGAACCCGAAATGAAACAAAAAGGAAGAACCGCCATCGTCACCGGCGCCGGCCACGGCATCGGCAAGGCGCTTGCCACGCGGCTTGCGCAGGACGGCGCGAACATCGTTGTCGCCGACGTGAAGAACCACGACTCGGCCGCGGCCGAAATCGCCCGAGCGACCGGCGCGAAGACGCTCGGCATCAAGGTCGATGTGTCGAGCATCGAGGACACCGAGCGCATGGCCGCCGAAACCATCAAGGCCTTCGGGTCGACCGACGTGCTGGTGAACAACGCCGCGATGTTCTCGGTGCTCAAGCTGCGCCGCTTCGAGGAGATTCCTCCCGACGAGTGGAAGCGGCTGATGGAGATCAACATCATGGGCGTGGGTCTGTGCTGCCGTGCGGTCTCGCCGCAGATGCGCAAGCAAAAGCGCGGCCGGATCATCAACCTTGCCTCGGGCGCGCCGCTCAAGGGCGTGCCGCTGTTCCTGCATTACATCGCGAGCAAGGGCGCGGTGATCGCGATGACCCGCGGTCTTGCCCGCGAGATGGGCCGCGATGGCATCACCGTCAACGCGCTCGCCCCGGGATTCACGCTGTCGGAGAACGTGCTCGCGAGCGAGGAGCACGTCTCGCTCAGCAGCTCCGCCGCGGTCACCGGCCGCGCGATTCCGCGCGATGAAAAGCCCGAGGACCTCGTCGGGGCGGTGAGCTTCCTCGCGAGCGACGACGCCGAGTTCATGACCGGTCAGACGGTGGTGGTGGACGGCGGTTCCGCGATGGTATGAATCGGCCACCGGCTTGTTGGGGGCTGAGGGCCGCGGCCGCTATCGCCCTTCGGCCCCGCCGGAGCCGGTTGGCGCGGGACGGAAGCGGGTTTTTGCGACGACTCCGGACGGGGTGAACAGCACCACGTATTCGTCAGGCCCTGATCGGGCCGCGCCGGCTTTGTCACCGGGTTCGCCCGGGAGCCGATAGACCCACACCTCGAAGCCGCTGTCGAAACGCACCGAGGTCGTCTTGCCGAGCTTAGCCGCGACCTCATCGCGCGTGCTCGGTCCGATCGTGATCGGTATTGAGGGCCG
>CAMBSA010000298.1 GCA_945869935.1 Bordetella parapertussis
TGGTTCTCCAGGAAGCGCGCCAACGTCGATCCGCTCCAGAAGTTGACATGCTCGATGCCATCAAACGTGTTGCTGCGCTCGCGCAGAACCCGTGTCGCGAGACCCTCCGCATTTGGCACCAGCAGCGCGAGCACGCCTCCTGGTTCGAGCAGGGCGCGTACCCCTTCGAGCAGGATTCCGGGATACGGCAGATGCTCGAGAACGCCCCACAGGGTCACCGCGCCGAAGCGCCGACCTCCGAACAGCGCCACGGAGAACTCCTCGTCGAGCACCTTCAGCTCCCGCGCACGTGCGCGCGCGACGGCGCGGCGGTTGAGCTCATGGCCGGTCACGTTCCAGCCTCGCTCACGCGCCACGGCGAGAAACTGGCCGCTGTTGCAACCGATGTCCAGGATGCTGCGGTCGGCCGTGCGCGCCAGTCGCTCGATATGATCGACGCGGAATTCGTAGTACTTGCGCTGGTAGCGGTGGTAATGCTCGTTCTCCACGACCTCGGTCCATGAATCCTGGGCTCCGCGGTAGTACTCGACCAGCAGATCCTCCTTCAGGATCGGATTGACGTAGAGAAATCCGCAGTCCGCGCATATCACATGCGGAAACGGGTTCTTCTCGAAAACCTGTCGCCGGGCCGATGAGCCGCACACGACGCAAGCCCGTTCGACCACCGCCGAGGCGAGCAGGTCTCCGGTAGCCGGGTCCAGATAGCGGCGTGCCGCTTCCGAGATCTGGTCCTGGACCAGATCGTATCTAGCGCGCCGGTAGAACGCGCCACGCGTCTGCAACGAGCCATCGAACAGGTTCTTGTCCATTCCTCGAACTCCTAGGGCCGCCGGATCCACAGCCCCGCGGCCGGCAGCGCCGGTAACGGGAACCTTCATGACTCCCGGACGTGGCGCTCAAGGAAGTCCCGGTAGGCGAGCGAGATTCCTTCCGGCAGCGACGTGGTCGCTCGCCATCCCAGCGCACTCATACGCGAGACATCGAGCAGCTTGCGCGGCATCCCGTCCGGTTTCGAGGTGTCGTAAGCGAAACCGCCGTTATAGCCGAGCTGCCCGGCGGTGACCTCCGCAAGGTCGCGGATGGACAGTTCCTTCCCGCAGCCGATGTTGATAAGAGGAGTGACCGCGGGCGCAACGAGCGCGCCAAATGCTTCGTCGCCGAGCCGCATCAGGAACACGCAGGCGCGCCCGAGGTCGTCGCTGTAGAGGAACTCGCGCCGCGGCCTTCCGCTGCCCCAGATTGTGACCGCGGACTCGCCGCTTGTCTTCGCCTCGTGTACCTTGCGGATCAGGGCAGGCAGGACATGGGAATTCTGAAGGTCATAGCTGTCGCCCGGTCCGTAGAGATTGGTCGGCATAGCGGCAAGGAACTTCGCCCCGTGCTGCCGGTTGTAGGCCCAGCACAACTCAATGCCTGCGATCTTCGCGATTGCGTAGGACCGGTTGGTCGGCTCCAGAGGTCCGGTGAGCAGGTGCTCTTCCTTCATCGGCTGCGGACAATCGCGCGGATAGATGCAGGTGGAGCCGAGAAACAGCAGCCGCCTGACGCGAACACGCCAAGCCTCGCGGATCACGTTCAGCTCTACCCCGAGGTTGCTCTCGATGAAGTCGGCCGGATAGGTATTGTTCACCAGGATACCGCCCACCTTGGCCGCCGCGACAAATACGTACTGCGGGCGCTCGCGATCGAAAAACGCGCGCACCGCTGCTCCATCCGCAAGTTCCAGCTCGGCGTGCCGGCGCAGAACCAGGTTATCGTGGCCTGCGGCGCGAAGCGCGCGCACGATCGCCGAGCCGGCGAGGCCGGTGTGGCCGGCGACATAGATCCGGGCGCCCTTGTCCACCGCTACTCCCGGCCGCCGTAAGCCTGCAAGCCGTGCCGGGTCACCAGCGCGTCGCGCTCGGCGGCGCGCAGGTCCTCCCGCGCCATCTCCGCCACCAGTTCTCTGAACCGGACCTTCGGCTGCCAGCCGAGCCGATCGCGCGCCTTGGCGGCGTCGCCCAGCAGCGCATCCACTTCGGCGGGCCGAAAATAGTGGGAATCGACGGCGACGATGACGCGGCCCTGATCGTCGAGTCCCTTCTCGTCCGCGCCGGTGCCCTGCCACGTGATCCTCATCTCCAATTCGCGGGCGGCCTCGCCGACGAACTCGCGCACGCTGTGCTGCTCACCCGTGGCAATCACGTAGTCCTCGGGCACGGGCTGCTGCAGGATGCGCCACATCGCCTCGACAAAGTCGCGCGCATGGCCCCAGTCGCGCCGGGCATTCAGGTTGCCCAGGAATAGGCAGTCCTGAAGGCCGAGCTTGATGCGCGCCAGCGCCCGGGTGATCTTGCGGGTGACGAAAGTTTCGCCGCGCACCGGCGATTCATGGTTGAACAGGATGCCATTGCAGGCATGGATGCCGTAGGCCTCGCGGTAGTTCACCGTGATCCAGTGGGCGTAGAGCTTGGCCACGCCGTAGGGCGAGCGCGGGTGGAACGGCGTGGTTTCCTTCTGCGGCGTCTCCTTCACCAGGCCGAACAGCTCCGAGGTCGAGGCCTGGTAGAAGCGCGTGCGGTCCTTCAAGCCCAGCACGCGAATGGCCTCCAGCACCCGCAGCGTGCCCAGGCCGTCCGCGTTCGCGGTGTATTCGGGCTCCTCGAAGGACACTGCCACATGGCTCTGCGCGGCAAGGTTGTAGACCTCGTCGGGCTTTGCTTCTTCGATGACCCGCAGCACCGACAGGGAATCGGTCATGTCGCCGTAGTGCAACACCAGGCGCCGCCCGGTCTGGTGCGGGTCCTCGTACAGGTGCTCGATGCGCGCAGTGTTGAATAGCGACGTGCGGCGCTTCAGGCCGTGCACCACGTAGCCTTTGCCCAGGAGTAGCTCGGCAAGATACGCGCCGTCCTGCCCGGTGATGCCGGTGATCAATGCGGACTTGGCCATGGACAATTATCTCGCGTTTGCCGGCCTCCGCGCCCCGGCCAACGCGAGATGCCTCTCGCCGCCATCCGGGCGGACCACCTGCCTCGCATGGGCCAGGGCCTCGATCTGTTCGTCAACGTCAGTGGTTGGCGCCGGGATCTTGGCTGCTCCGCTAGAGGCCGTACCTATTCACGCACGGACGACATTGGGGGCATCCGCCTGAGACACCCCCCCGCGCATCCACGATCAGCCGCGCATGCTTGAGGATCAGCGCATAGTCAAATGCGTCATGGTCGGTGGCCAGCACCAGTGCGTCGAACCCCGCCACCGCCTTCGGCGTCAGCGTGACGCTGCCCAGCTCGAAGCGGTGCTCCCGCATCTTCGGGAACGACGGCACGTGCGGATCCGAATACGCCGCCGTGGCACCGCGCTGGACCAGCAGTTCCATGATCTTGACCGCCGGCGATTCCCGCGTGTCGTCGATGTTCTTCTTGTAGGCGAGTCCCAGCACCAGCACCCGGCTGCCGGGCAGAGACTGGCCGCGCGCCTTGAGCGCGACCTCCAGCTTGCCCACCACCCACTCGGGCATGGCGCGGTTGACTTCGCCCGCCAGCTCAATGAAGCGCGCCTCGACCCCGTGCTGCTTCGCCTTCCACGCAAGGTAGTAGGGATCGATTGGAATGCAATGGCCGCCGAAACCGGGGCCCGGCCAGTAGGGCACGAAGCCGAAGGGCTTGGTGGCCGCGGCGCGGATCACCTCGTGGATGTCGATGCCCATGGCGTCGGCCACCACCTTCATCTCGTTCACCAGGCCGATGTTCACCGCGCGGTGGATGTTCTCCAGCAGCTTTGCCATCTCCGCCACCCGCGTCGAGCTCACCGGCACGACCTGGTCGATGGCGGCGCTGTACAGCGCGACGCCGGCCTCCAGGCAGTCCGGCGTGCTGCCACCGCAGCGCTTGGGGATGCGCCGGGTGTCGAAGTCCGGGTTGCCGGGGTCCTCGCGTTCCGGGGAGAACACCAGGAAGAAGTCCTTGCCCACCGCGAAGCCGCGCTGCTCCAGCCGCGGCCGCAGTTCCTCCTCGGTGGTGCCGGGATAGGTGGTGCTCTCCAG
>CAMBSA010000299.1 GCA_945869935.1 Bordetella parapertussis
CGCTAGCGCGCATGGTCGGCCCGAAGCTCACCGAATCGCTCGCGCAGATGGTAGTCATCGACACTCGTCCTGGCGCCACCGGCAACATTGCCTACGAAATGGTCGCGCGCGCGGCCCCCGATGGGTATACGTTCATGCTCGCCGGGGCGGGTGTGGCGATCAATCCAAGCCTGTATAGCGAGGTGCACTTCGATCCGGCAAAGGATTTCGCCGCGATTACGCAGGGCATTTCGGTGCCGAATGTTCTGATTGTGCATCCATCGGTGCCGGTGACGTCGGTAAAGGAATTGATCGCGCTGGGCAAAACCCGTCCGGTGAATTTTGCATCGGCGGGCAATGGCTCCTCGGGGCATCTGGCGGTGGAGCAATTCAAAATCGTTTCCGGGATGCCGCTGGCGCATATCCCGTACAAAGGTGGTGGCCCGGCGCTCGCCGAATTGATCGGCGGTCAGGTGCAAGCGCTGTTCAGCCTCGCGCTGGTGGCGACGCCGCAAATCAAGGCGGGCAAGGTGCGCGCCCTGGCGATCACCAGTGCCAAGCGCTCGCGCGTCGCGCCGGAGTTGCCGACGGTGGCAGAGTTGGGCTTTCCGGGATTTGAAGTGATCGGCTGGTTCGGCTGGCTCGCACCGGCGCGCACGCCGAATGGAATCATCACGCGGCTCAATTCTGATATTGTAAAAATATTGCGCAGCCCGGAAACGCAGGATCGATTGATCGCGCTGGGCTGCGAGCCGGTGGGTAATACCACGCGCGAGTTCGCGGCGTTCGTGATCGCCGAGCGCGACAAGTGGGCTAAAGTTATCAGGCAAGCAGGCATCAAGCTGGATTAATAGAGGGATACAAAATGAGCAAAGCCAAGGGTGTCAGAGAAGTTGCTTACGTAGACGTGCGTCAGGCCGGCGGAGGGCACAAGGCCAACTCACGTGGGTCTTCGTCGCTGGGTTTTTCGGCCACGCGCGGCCTACACTGGCCTGCGCCTAGGTTGTAGTCGGCATCGGCCAACTTCTCCCTTGTGGTCCACCAGCACCTAGGTTCCTCGCTTCCGTGACCTAGCAAGGCGCTGGCTTCCAGCCCGGGGGACTGGCAAAGCCGCTGGCCTTGTATTCCTTCCACTGCAAAAGCAGATTTGGGATGTCGTTCTTCTCTGGCGTTTCCAAGCGGCCACCACCTAAAATATTGTCTGGATCGTACCGTCGCGAATCGGGAGAAAGGTGGTTTGAAATTCCTGTTCACAATGCGTAGCAGTCATCGTAGAATGCATGGTGGAAGGAATCGTTACACATCCATACTCTGTGAAGGGGCTTTCCTTGACCGAATCGCCCACCGCAGTCGTCGTCGCGGTTTTGATGGTCATCGCGTGCAGTGCGATGGCAGCCGACTATCCGACACGCCCGATCCGAGTTGTCGATCCTTTCGCGCCGGGTGGAAGCACCGAGGCACAGGCGCGCGTGTTGGCCGCGAAGCTGACCGAGGCATGGGGGAAACCGGTGGTGATCGAGGCGCGGCCGGGTGCTGCCAGCGCGCTGGGTTCGCAGCTTGTGACCCAAGCGACGCCCGATGGCTATACTCTCCTTTTCAACAATGTTGGCATCGTGACGGTGCCGCTGCTGTCGAAGAAACCGCCTTTCGATCCGCTGAAGGATTTCGCGCCGGTGATCATCGTCGGCACGCAGCAGCAAATCATCGTCGTGCATCCCTCGCTGCCGGCAACGCTGAAGGAGTTCTTGCAGTACGCGAAAGCCAACCCGGGCAAGATGAACTTCGGCTCTTCCGGTGTCGGCAGCAGCAGCCATCTTTCGATGGAATATTTCAAGATGGTCGCGCGCATCGACATCGTGCACGTGCCTTACAAGGGCAGCGCGCCGGCGTCAACGGCGATCCTGGCGGGCGAGATCCAACTGGGTGGGTTCGCGGCGAATGCCATGATTCCGCACATCAAGTCAGGAAAGCTCCGCGCGCTCGCGGTGAGCTCGGGCCGGCGATCGGTGCTCTTCCCGGAGCTACCGACGACTGCCGAGGCCGGGCTGCCCGACTTTGAAGTGGTCTCGTGGGGCGGAATGTTCGCACCTGCGGGTACGCCCGCCGCGATCGTGACGAAGCTCAATCAGCAGATCAATGCCGCCCTGCAAAGCGCCGAGGTGACGGAACGCTTTTCACGGATCGGTGTGGAACCGGCGGGCGGAACGCCGCAGGAGCTCACGAAGCTGATGGCGTCAGAAGTCCGCAAGTGGAGCAAGGTGATTGCAGACGCAGGCATTCCACGCGAGTAAGGAAGATCAGCATGAACGAAACGAATCGCTATTCAGCCGTGGAAGCGGCGACCCTCATCGCGTCAAAGAAGCTTACCGCGGTGAAGCTCGCTGAAGATTGTCTCGCGCGGGTCGAGGCGCGCGAGGGAGCCGTGCAGGCGTGGGCGTACATCGATCCGCGGCAGGTGCTCGAGCAGGCGCGTGCCCGGGACGCGGAGCCGCCGAAGAGCCCGCTGCACGGTATCCCGGTCGCGATCAAGGATATCATCGACACCGGCGACATGCCGACGGAGTACGGCTCACCCATCTATGCCGGGCATCGCCCGCGCGCAGATGCCGCGTGCGTGGCGCTGCTCAGGAACGCGGGCGCCGTGATCATGGGCAAGACGGTAACCGCCGAGTTCGCGATGTCGCATCCCGGGAAGACATGTAACCCTCTCAACACGGGGCACACACCGGGCGGCTCTTCCAGCGGCTCTGCCGCGGCAGTCGCGGACTGGATGTCGCCGCTCGCGCTCGGGACGCAAACCGGCGGATCGGTGCTGCGGCCGGCAGCGTTCTGCGGCATCGTAGGCTTCAAGCCGACGTTCGATGCGATCAACCCTGCGGGCGTGAAGCCCAATTCAGCGTCCTACGACACCGTCGGCCTCATGGCGCGCTCCGTTGCCGACGTTGCGCTGGCTCTCGCGGTAATGACGCGTCCGGACGCGGCGGGGTTCGCGCTCCCGGCGATCGACAAGCCACGCATCGGCTTTTACCGCACGCCGCACTGGGCCAAGGCCGAGGCGTCCACGGCTGCAGCGCTCGAAGACGCGGCAGCGCGGCTGGCAAAGGCGGGCGCGCGCGTCCGCGAGGTCATGATGCCCAAAAAGTTCGACGCGTTTTCCGACGCCAGAGCCCGCATCGGCGACTTCGAGGTGAGTCGCGCGCTCGCGTGGGAGCGACGCAACTTCGAGGAGAAGATCAGCGAGAAGGCGAAGAAGAGAGTCGCCATGGCCGATTCGTGCACGCTCGATGAGTTTGTCGCCGCGCAGAAAGTGCTTGCCGAATGCCGTCAGCTGCTGGAGGCCGCGTTCGCCGATTTCGACGTGCTGCTCGTGCCGAGCGCGCCCGGCGAGGCACCGAAGGGGCTCGCATCGACTGGCGACGCGGTCTTCAACCAGATGTGGACCGCCCTGCACACGCCCGCGGTGACGGTGCCGGTGTTCAAGGGGCCGGAGGGGTTGCCGATGGGGGCACAGTTCGTCGGGCCGTACGGCGCGGATTACAGGACCCTCGCCTGCGCGGAGTGGGCGTACCGGGCGTTGCGCTAGCAGCCCGTCGGACACAGCATCGACGAGCAAATCAATAATCTCTCGGCACGCGCTGCTTTTCAGAAAGTTGAAACCGTGCTTATCAGGTTGTCTCCCAGACCCCTTATGGTCAAAAAAACCATCGCCGCCGATTTCTGGAAAAACAAGAGCATCTTCGCTGCCGCGATCTCCGCTGCAGACCAATCTGACCAAAAAAACAGCGGAATTTCTGCGAGCACACCACGCGCCGAAACCGTCGAAACGAGCGATCACAATGGCGCGCCGATGAAGCACACCGCCCTGCCCCGCGCCGCTACGACGAAAAACTCAGACCCGTATGGTAAAAAAAAGCATCAGCATTGATTTCCAGAAAAACAAAATGTTTTCATTGCTGCGGCCCTGATTGTAGGCCGGTATTACCCAAAATATCTGCGCAATTTACACCGCAGATTACATCCTGGCCACGCCGAAACGACCGGGAC
>CAMBSA010000300.1 GCA_945869935.1 Bordetella parapertussis
CGGGTATCGCCCCGACACCTCTCGCTCTACTGACGCAGCCGTTCGCGCAAAGCCGGGAAAATGGGCTGCCGAACCGCGCCACACCGCAAACCCGGATCAGGCCGCGGCGCGGATGCAGGTGCGAAGCGCCTCGATCATGCGGCCGATCTCGTCTTCGGTCACGATGAAGGGCGGCGCCACCGCAATCGTGTCGCCGGTGAAACGGAACAGCATGTTTTCCTCGATGCCGCGGTCGAACACCTTGCGCGCCCGCGCGCCGACCTGCCCGGGAATGGATTCGAGTTCCACCGCAGCCGAGAGACCCGCGTTGCGAATGTCGATCACGCCGGGTTCGCCCTTGAGTTCGTGCACCATTTTCTCCAGCACCGGCTCGAGGGTACGAGCCCGCTGGAACAGGCCGCCCTTCTCGAATTCGTCCAGCGCAGCATGCGCCGCGGCGGCGGCGAGCGGATGCCCGGAGTAGGTGTAGCCGTGGAAGAACTCCACCGCGGTCGCGGGCCCGGTCATGAAGGTGTCGTGGATCTCCTGCTTGACGATCACCCCGCCCATCGGCACCGAGCCGTTGGTCACGCCCTTGGCGAAGGTGATCATGTCGGGCACCACGCCATAGCGCTGTGCGCCGAAATTGGCGCCGAGCCGGCCGAAGCCGGTGATGACCTCGTCGAATATCAGCAGGATGCCGTGTTTGTCGCATATCTCGCGCAGCTTCTGCAGGTAACCAATCGGCGGCACCAGCACGCCGGCCGAGCCGCACATCGGCTCGACGATCACCGCCGCGATGTTGGAGGCGTCGTGCAGGCCGACGATGCGTTCGAGTTCGTCCGCCAGATGCGCGCCCCAGGTCGGCTGGCCGCGCGAGAACGCCATCTGCGACAGGTTGATCGTGTGCGGCAGATGATCCACGCCGGGGACCATGGCGGTGGAGAACATCTTGCGGTTGGCCATCATGCCGCCCACCGACATGCCGCCGAAACCCACGCCGTGGTAGCCGCGCTCGCGGCCGATGAAACGGGTGCGCGTGCCCTCGCCCCGGACCCGGTGATACGCGAGCGCGATCTTGAGCGCGGTATCTACTGCCTCGGAACCGGAGTTGACGAAGAAGACCTTGGACAAACCCTCGGGCGCCAAGTCGGCGATGCGCTGCGCGAGGCTGAAAATCTTCGGGTGCCCCATGTTGAAGGCGGTGGCGTAGTCCATTTCCTTCGCCTGCCGGCCGATCGCATCCGCCACAGCCGGATTGCAATGGCCAAGCGTGCAACACCACAGTCCGGAGAGGCAGTCGAACAGGCGCTTGCCGTCGTCGGTCTCGTAATACGCGCCCTCGGCGCGCACCAGCATCCGCGGATGGCTCTTGTAGTAACGGTTCGCGGTGAACGGCATCCAGTAGGCGTCGAGCCCGGCCTGCTGCACGTCCTCGTGCAATGCGTTTTCACGTTTCATGGTTGTTTCCTCGATGAGCGTCTTGAAACTGTGCCAGCGCGGCAGAATTCGGCGGCGCACCCTTCGTGCGCGGTGTCGTTTCCGTCGCGGCTTCCGGTCCCGCTATCTTCGTCTATCTGCCGGATGAACGCCATCCTTCCGCGGCAAAATGCGCAGCAAATTGCGCGGAAAAGCCCCCACCTGTTCCGGACGCCGGAACTTGATCAGACGATCAACCTTCGCCGACGATCGCGGCCGTGCCGCGCATCCGGCGCGAGCGTCGCGAGACCCTCATCGGGAATGGAGGAGGCGTTGCAGTTCGTCCGCGCGCCCGGCGTCGATGCGGCCGCTGCCGAGCGCGATGTCCACCGCGCGACGCGCGATCGAGCGATAGAGCGCGTCCATCGCAGGGTCCAGCGCACCGAGCGAGGGGTCGAGCGCGCCAAGCGAGGGATCGAGCGCGCAAAGCGCTTGGAGATGTTTTTTCACCGTACCGATATCGCCACGCGCGATCGCGCCCTGCATCGCCGCCGCGGGCCCGTCGCGCGCCACCGCCTCCAGCGCGCCGCGCGCCAGCGGCAGGAGCGCCCGCGACGCATCGCCCGGCCCGCCGATGCCAGCGCGGCGCCAGATCTCCTCCGCCTCGTTCAGCAGCACGCAGAGAAAGCCCGCCGCGTAATGCGCCGAGGCGTGATACGCCGCGCGCGCACCCGCGGGCACCGCGATCGGCGTCGCGCCGATGCCGCGCGCGATCGATTCGAGCGTCGCCGCGGCCCCGGTCGATGCGGCTTCCACCGCCACCGTGCTGCCCGAAAGCGCGCGTGCCGCGACCTGCGGATCGGAGAACATCACCAGAGGATGGAAAGCGCCGGCGTCCGCGCCTGCCTGCCTTGCCGCATCCAGCACCGAGAGTTCCGCCGCACCGCTGGTATGCACCGCAAGCACGCCGCGGCGCCAGGGCAGGGACGCGGCGGCCGTTGCGATCGCATCGTCGGGTACGGTGAGAAACAACAGATCACAGGCATTAACAAGGCTTTGCGGAGAGTCAGCGACCACACAGCCGGGTACCCGCGCAGCCAGCGCTTCGGCAGAGGCGTGGCTGCGGCTGCCCACCGCGACCACCGCATGGCCCGCTTCGCCCAGCGCAATTGCAAGGCCCTGCCCGACCCGGCCGGCGCCGAAAAAACCGATACGAAGCAATTGCCTGGAGTGCATTGAAGGGTTTCTGCCTGACCAATAAACATCCCGCGCGGGCAAACGGCACAAGGCCGGGCCCGCTTTTGCGCGATACTACCGTCCTTCCGCCGTGCCCACGCTCTATCTCCTCATCCTTCTCAACGTCCTCACACACTCGGTCTACGTCGGTAGCCGGGTGTTGCTGGTCCTGTACGCCATCCAGCTGGGCGCACCCACCTACGCGGTGGGACTGCTTGCGGCGGTGTACGGCATCATCCCGATGCTGTTTTCGGTCTGGGCCGGCCGGCTGACCGACCGGCTGCCTCCGCGCAAGCTGATGTTCTTCGGCGCGCTCGCCACCACGGTCGGGGTGGCGCTGCCCGCGGCCATTCCGGAAGTGTGGGTGCTGTACGTGACCGGCACGCTGATCGGCGCGGGCTTCATGCTCTATCACCTCACGATGCAGAACGTCTCGGGCTACCTCGGCAAGCCGGAGGACCGGACGGCCAATTTCAGCCTCGTGTCGCTCGGATTCTCGCTCTCGGCCCTGATCGGCCCGCTGTTCGCGGGCTTTGCAATCGACGGTCTCGGTCATCGCGTGACCTTCGCACTGTTCGCGATCCCGCCGCTGGTGCCGGTGCTGATCTTCGCCTTCAACTGGCTGAAACTGCCCAGCCCGCCGCGCGCCAAGGATGCAGCCGGCGGCGGCCGGGTGCGCGACCTGCTCGGGATCGCGGTGCTGCGGCGTCTGCTGATCATCAACGGACTGATCGCGGTGGCCTGGGATCTCTACGCCTTCGTGATCCCTGTGCACGGCGCATCGATCGGGCTGTCGGCCACGGTGATCGGCCTGGTGATGGGCTGCTTTTCCGCGGCCACCTTCGTGGTGCGCATCGCGCTGCCCGCGATCTCGCGCCGCTTCAATTCCTGGCAGGTGCTCTCCTCGGTGCTGCTGATCGCGGGCGCACTGTACTGCCTGTTTCCGATTTATCCGAGCCCGATCTGGCTCGGCTTCCTTTCGGTATTGCTGGGACTCGTGCTCGGCATGACCCAACCGCTGGTGATGGCGCTGGTGCACAACCACACGCCCACCGGCCGCGCCGGCGCCGCGGTGGGCCTGCGCGGGGTGATCATCAATTCGAGCCAGACCTTCATGCCGATACTGTTCGGCGCGGTCGGATCCATCATGGGCATGACGCCGGTGTTCGTCGTGGTGGCCGCGGTGCTTATGGGATTTGGCTGGAGTGAACGCAGGACGAATACCCGCGAACACCGGAAAATCTGAATCGTCGTACCATTTTTGAACACGAATCGACCGCTTTCACGCACCGGCTGGACACTTTTCAGATAAATGTTCAACATTTTCACGAATTACTCCGGGAATTCCCCGGCCCAACGAGGATCACGCCGATGAAGCTAGCCGACC
>CAMBSA010000301.1 GCA_945869935.1 Bordetella parapertussis
TGCGCGTCCCACAAGACAGGCGATCCAATCGCCTTGGTGACACGATCTACACCTTCAGTGTGAATCGTACGGTAGCGCGTCGGCGAAATGGCGGTACCAATTCTCCGCATACCTCCTCAGCAACTCAGGACTACGCCTGAAAATGACGACATTCTCGGCGTTTCGGTGTTGCGCAGAGTAAGTCCAGTTATAACTTCCCGTGATAACGGCGCCGTCGGCGGACACCGGATCGATCACCATCACCTTGTTGTGCGCGCTCCGATAACGAACTTCGAGCGAAACACTCACGCCTGCGGAAGCAAGGTCAGGGACCCTGCTGTTGTCACCGGAAAATATCTGCTCGCGATCTGCAAGCAGCCGGATGCGCACACCCCGACGGTGCGCGGTCAGAAGGGCATCCGCAATAGTACGGCTGGTGAAACCGTATGCCTGCACGAGCACTTCAGTTCTTGCCCGGTTGATCGCGTCCACAATCATGCCTTCGGCATTGTCCCAAGGGGTGAATGCCACCTGAACCGATCCGCGGGCCGATATCGACTCAGGGATGGATTGAGCAGATGCCGTTGAAAGATGGACAGCAACAATACAAGCAGCACCCAGTCCAAACCATGATTTCATTTCCCGACCCGCTCAAGGACTGCCGCATAGAATCCGTCAGTGCCATGTACATGTGGCACAAGCGCCAGATCCTCGCCACCGGGAACAACAATCCGCTCTTTGGCCAAAGCCCCGGTCGCACTGATCCGCCGGAAGTCCGGATGCGCCGTTAGGAATCCATTCACGGCCCCCTCGTTTTCCTCATCGAGCAGGCTGCACGTTGCATAAACAAGGCGCCCCCCCGGTTTGACAAGACGTGAAGCGCCGGAGAGGATCGCACGCTGCTTTTCGCACAGCTCTTCGATTGCAGATTCGTCCTGGCGCCACTTCAGGTCAGGGTTTCGCCTAAGCGTCCCGAGACCGCTGCAGGGCACATCTACCAGAACTCGATCGATCTTTCCTGCAAGACGGCCGATTCGCACGTCGCGCTCACTCGATATCCGTTGAGGATGCACATTGGAAAGACCGGACCGAGCGAGCCTTGGCTTGAAATTGGTCAATCGCTTTTCCGAGACATCAAATGCGTATAGGCGCCCCGTAGAATGCATGAGCATGCCGAGCGCAAGTGTCTTTCCACCGGCACCTGCACAGAAATCAACCACCATCTCGCCCCTGCGTGCACCCACAAGGTACGCGAGGAGTTGACTTCCCTCATCCTGCACCTCCACCGAACCGTCAACGAACAAGGGATGACGGTTGATCGCCGGTTTGCCTTGGAGACGGACACCCGCAGGAGAAAGCGGCGTTGGCGCTACGGAGAACCCGTCAGCGGCAAGGCGGGCGAGCACCTCCTCGCGCGTCGTCTTTAACAGATTGACGCGCAGGTCGAGGGGCGCGCTTACCAACAGGCCATTGGCGAGCGCACGCACCTCCTCCTCCGTTCGCCGGAGGCGCAGACGCGATATGACCCAATCGGGCAGATCGCAGGCCACGGCAAAGGGCAATTCCCCGCGGGTCGCGGCTTTCGCCTCTGCCAGGCGCTTCGATTGGGCCTCATTGGCAATCGGCTCCAACTCGCGCAAATTGGCCCCCAGGAGAATGGCCCATGCGAGCAGGACCAGTTCACGCACGTCTGCGCCGGGCCACAGAAAATCGAGCAGGCGCCTCCTCCGAAGAATCGCGTACACCGTCTCGGCGACGGTACCCCGGTCATGCTGCCCGACATTGGGATGTTCGCGAAAGAAACGGGACAACATCCCGTCCGCCGGGTGCTCGAGACGCATGACATCGGCAACAGCGGCACAGGACGCGCCGTACACGCCCTTGCCGAATCTGATCGATACGATTTCGCTCATGGAAGGATCCGCGTCACGATCTGGTCCAGCCGCGTGCCATCTTTTTCGATGACAAGGAGCCTCACCGGGAGATTGTTTTTCTGAACCGCGAACCAGATTTCCGTCCCCCGCTCATCGCCGGCATCCTGCTCTTTCGCGATGTGCAAGGTATCCAGAACCCCGACGGGAGTATCGAGTTTTTCGCGCCCGACCACCCGGTAGCGCACCTGGCTCGCTCCCTTGCCATCCGCGAGCAGGACCGCGATGTTTCGCTCGGGGATCGAACGGAATGCGAATTCCCAAAGAAAACTCAATCGGTCCTGCGCCGATCCGCCCTTCAAGTCGGTCGTTTCCGTTCGCCCATCAAACTCGTGAACGATTCGTTTGCCCGGCCAGTCGAATTTCGCGACCGATACCGGTCCGTTGCCACGCCGATCCCTGAATTCAGTCGGCCTTAATCCCCCGGCGACGATTTCGCCTTCACTCGATCGCCGGATCGATCCACGGTTGGACAACGCAAGGATGCCTTTTCCTTTAGCCTCGGAATCAATGCGGTAACGCCCGTTGCCGTGCCTAAACTGCTCGGAAATCTCCACCATTGCGCTGCCGTTTCGGGATAGATCGTACTGGACGGTGATTTCGGCAGGCAGCGTAGACGCATACGCAACGCCAAGCCCCCAAGCGATCAGCGGAACGATGCCAAAAACAATGAATCCTGGGAACTTTTTCATGAAACTCCGGGGTTACACAGCACGAACTGACTTTGACTACCACCTTTAACGCGCACACTGCCCTGCACGATGACCAGATTTCCCTCAAGAAACCACCGGACAGCCTTCGGATAAATCTTGTGCTCCTGCGCAAGTACCCTCGCCGCGAGCGAGTCCTCGTCGTCATCCGTCAGCACAGGCACGGCTGCCTGAATGACTATCGGACCATGATCCAGAGCCGGCGTCACGAAATGAACCGTGCAACCGTGAACCTTGACTCCGGCACCGATTGCCTGCCTGTGAGTATGAAGTCCGGGAAAGGACGGCAGCAGCGACGGGTGGATATTGAGCAGACGCCCGTCATAGTGACGAACAAACTTCCCGGTGAGAACACGCATGAAACCGGCGAGTATCACGAGATCCGGCGACTCCGCATCAATACGCGCCGCCAGCGCATTGTCAAATGCCTCGCGGCTGGGAAACGCCTTGTGATCCACCACGTCCGTTGCAATTCCCCGTCCGCTAGCCCATGTGAGACCTTCGGCATCGCCACGATTTGAGATCACTGCCGCCAAGCGCGCGGGAACGCCCGCATCTACGATAGCCTGCATGTTGCTTCCACGACCGGAAATCAGGATGACAATGTTTTTCATGGAGAAAACGAAGGAACCGGAAACACGATTGCACGAATGATGCGGCGCGAGGGGATGCCCGCACAGGTGCGTTCCGCGCTTGGCAAGCCGTGATTGTGCACCAGATCGGCCTGAAGCCCGCCGATGTGCACGAGCGATGCACATGAATACCAGGTACGGAGATGTCTTACCCGTCCCGGGAAGACGCGCCGGAATTCGGCACGATCGGCGCGGCCGAGTCCGCCTCGAACACCTCCCGCAACTGCTCGCTCACTTCCTTTGTGGTCTGGATGAGCTGCGTTTCATCATGTTGAACCGCATATTGGGCATCCAGCAATTCCTCATCGTGGATCCTGAATGCCGCCATCGTACGTTCGGTCGCGGTTCCGGATATTCCCAGGCGAAGCAGCGCCGTTCGTCCCTTTTCGATGCTTGACGGAACCGTCTCGCGGAATATTGCCCGGATACCGAGGTCGCGCAGCCGGAAGTAATGCACCCGGTTTCGTGCGCGCGCCACGATAGGCAGCGCAGGAAAGTGCCTCCTGACGACCTCTGCGGTTCGAACCGAAGCCTCGACATCATCGATCGCGAGCACAAACAGCTTGGCGTTCGCCGCCTTTGCCGCCTCCAGAAGTTCGAGGCGCGATGCGTCTCCGTAATACACCTTGCTGCCGAATCAGCGGACGAAGTCCACCTGGTGGTAGCTTGCTTCCAGCGCCGTGAACGGTATGCCCGCCCTCCTGAGCATCCGCGACACGACCTGTCCTTCACGCCCGTAGCCGGCAATGATTACC
>CAMBSA010000302.1 GCA_945869935.1 Bordetella parapertussis
AGGCGGATACATCGAAGCCCGCAAGGCCCGCTTCGATTGCGGTCGGTACCTCCGGCAGCAGCGCGGAGCGTCGCGAGGCGGTGACTGCGAGCGCACGCAGCTTGCCGCTTCGGATGTGCGGGATGGCAGGCGGGATGTTGTCGAAGGACAGCTGCACCCTTCCTGCGATCAGGTCGTTCAGACCGAGCGCCGCGCCCTTGTAGGGAACGTGCACCAGCTTCGAGCCGGTGAGCGCGTTGAAGAGTTCGCCCGCGAGATGCGGCGTGCTGCCCGAGGAGGGCGAGCCGTAGTTGAGCTCACCCGGCCGGGCGCGGGCGTAGGCCACCAGTTCCTGCACCGATTTCACCGGCAATTCCGGATTTACGACCAGCACATTGCCCGAGGACACGACGAGCGACACCGGAACAAGATCCTTCGCCGGATCGAAGCTGAGTTTCGCGTAGAGGCTGGGATTGGTGGCGACGGTGACCCCGCCCATGAGCAGCGTGTAGCCGTCGGGCGCGGATTTCGCCACCGCCTCCATGCCGATGTTGGTGCCCGCGCCACCGCGGTTCTCGATCACCACCGGCTGGCCGAGTCCTTCGGACAGGCGCACCGACAGTGCGCGGGTGAGGATGTCGATCGTGCCGCCGGCCGCGGCCGGCACCACCATGCGAAAGGGCCGGTTGGGCCAGGCCTGCCCGAACGCGGTCGAGACCGGCAAGGTCAGCACGAGCATCAGGGCAAGGAGAGTCTTCATCGCGGCATCCTGTGGGTGGACTGCTGTTTTAGGCGGGGAGTGCTACTAAGGAGCCACTGAACAAGGGGGCTACGCCCCCTCGTAACTCCCCCATCTCATCTCATAGGGAACGCTGAACCTTCAAGCCTCGAAATTGGACTTGATCAGCGATTCCCTAAGTCAGTGGCGCGCATCGATTCTAGCCGCGCGGCAAAACCGCTGTAGAAATTTGAAAATGCGGGTTGATTCGGCGCGGGTGCTCGGCTAGGGTAGGGGGAAATTCAAGGAGATGTTGCATGAACGCAAGAAACGATTCCGTCGCCGGCCTGTCGGCGCTGCGCGTGCCGCGCACGGTGTACGAACCCGAACACGAGGCCTTTCGCGATGCGATGAAGCGCCTGGTGGCGAACGAGATGGCGCCGCACATGGCGCAATGGGAAGAAGAGGGCAAGACCCCTCGGGCGATCTGGAAGACGCTCGGCGACGCCGGTGCGCTCGGCGCGGGCATTCCCGAGGAGTACGGAGGCGCCGGCCCGGATTTCCGCTTTCTCGCGGTGGCTGTGGAAGAGCATGCGCGTGCCGGTTACGCGGCACCTGCCTTCGAGCTGCATACCGGCATCGTCGCGCCCTACATCGTGCATCACGGCACGGAAGAACAGAAAAAGCAGTGGCTCCCGAAGCTCGCCTCGGGCGATGTGATTGCATCGATCGGCATGACAGAGCCGAACTCGGGGAGCGACCTCGCGGGCGTGCGCACCAACGCGGTCCGCGACGGCGACCACTACGTGGTCAACGGCTCCAAGATATTCATTACCAACGGCATCATCGGCGACCTGGTGGTGCTGGTGGTCAAGACCGACCCGGCGCGCAAGGCCAAGGGCGTGTCGCTGCTGCTGGTCGATACGTCCCTGCCCGGCTACAAGAAGGGCCGCAATCTCAAGAAAATCGGCAACAAGGCGCAGGACACCGCCGAACTCTTCTTTGACAACCTGCGGGTGCCGGCAAGCGCGATGCTTGGCGAGGAGAACGGCGGCTGGAAGGTGCTGATGTCCGAGCTTGTGCAGGAGCGCGTGCTGGTGGCGGTGCGTTCTGCTGCAACCTGCGAGGCGGCGCTGGAGAACACGGTGCGTTACGTGAAGGAGCGCAAGGCCTTCGGCCAGGCGGTGTTCGATTTCCAGAACACCCGGTTCCGGCTGGCCGATGCGGCGACGCTCACCCAGGCGCTGCGTATCTTCACCGACCGCTGCATCGAGTTGCACGCCAGGGGCGAGCTCGACATGCACACCGCCGCGATGTCCAAGTTGTACTCGACCGAGGTCCAGGACAAGGTGCTCGACATCTGCCTGCAGCTGCACGGCGGCAACGGCTACATGTGGGAGTACCCGATCGCGCGCATGTGGGCCGATGCCCGTATCCATCGCATCTACGCCGGCACCAACGAGATCATGCGCGAAATCATCGGCCGCGCGCTCTGAGGGCGGATTCTGCGCGGCGGGTTCAGCAAATCGCCGCGATCGCCTCGTCGGTGGTCATCACATCGCCGTAGGCTCGGAATATGTTGAGCAGGGCGGACTGGTGGTCGGCATCGCTCACTGCTGCGCAGGCGTCCGACACCATCACGGTGCGGTAGTTGAGCATTGCCGCGTCCCGAGCAGAGGATTCACAGCAATTGTTGGTGAGTGTGCCGGTGACCACGATCGTGTCGATGCCGCGATCGCGCAGCACCGTGTCCAGGTCGGATGATCCCGGGATGAATGCGCTAAACCGGCATTTTCCGGAAATCAGGTCGGAGTCGTGGACGTCGAGTGCCGGCCAGAGCGCATGGCCCTCGCTGCCTGCTGCGAGATCGGCAAGCATCCTCGCGGTGCGAGCGGGCCCGTTCAGTTGGTCAAGGAAGTGCGGCCAGTTCTGGCCGGTCTCGCGCGACAGGTGTATCTGCACCCACACCACCGTGGCTCCCGCCGAGCGTGCCGAGGCGGCGAGCCGGTTGACGTTCGGAACGATTGTTCTTGCCTCGGGAACTTCGAGTTCCATGCCTTCGAGCATGAACGCGTTCTGGAGGTCGATGACCAGCAGCGCGGTTCGCTTCGGTTCCAGCCGCCCGTAGGCGAAGCGCCGCCCGCGGCGCGCGGCGACCATGTCGATGACGTTCTGCGGCAGTCCGAGTTCGTGCATGAAGTGCGCCTTCTCTTGGAAGCGGATCCTGTGACGTGACGCAAGCTTGCCACGGATGCGGGAAGGAGACAGGCTTCCGATTCGAGCGATCAAGGCCTGCCGGAGCCGGTGGGTCTCCCCGCCTAAGGGAGCCACTGAACAAGGGGGCTACGCCCCCTCGTAACTCCCCCATCTCAGAGGGAACGCTGAACCCTCAAGCCTCGAAATTGGACTTGATCAGCGATTCCCTAGCGTTTATTTCCTGCGGTTTTTCCGGTCGGCTTACCGCTGCGCTTCGTGGTGGCCGGACGTTGTGCGGTGCCCGCGCGCGGCGGCAGGCCGGTGTGCTGGGTGAGCAGCCTGCCGCGGAGCACCTTGCCCTGCGGTGCGGCGCGATCCGGTGACTCGGTCGAATTCTTGCGCCGCGGGCTTGCGTATGTTCCATCGTTCACCGGCTGCCAGCGTGGAATCAGGTGGTACTTTCCGTTGCCGATCAGGTCAGAGCGACCCATGGTGGTGAGTGCATCGCGAAGCAGCGGCCAGTTGTTCGAGTCGTGGTATCGCAGGAAGGCCTTGTGCAGCCGGCGGCGGCGTTCGCCGCGCACGATGTCCACCGATTCGCTCTCGCGGGTGATCCGGCGCAGCGGATTGCGGCCCGAGTGATACATCGCGGTGGCGGTGGCCATCGGCGAGGGATAGAAGGTCTGCACCTGGTCGGCGCGAAAGCCGTTCGCCTTGAGCCAGATGGCGAGGTTGAGCATGTCCTCGTCGCTTGTGCCCGGGTGCGCGGCGATGAAGTAGGGAACCAGGAATTGTTTCTTGCCTGCTTCTGCAGAGAATTTCTCGAACATCTGCTTGAACTTGTCGTAGGTGCCGACACCCGGCTTCATCATTTTCGACAGCGGGCCGGCCTCGGTGTGCTCCGGCGCGATCTTGAGATAGCCGCCCACATGGTGGGTGACGAGTTCCTTCACATAGGCGGGCGACTTGATCGCGAGGTCGTAGCGAAGCCCCGAGCCGATCAGGATTTTCTTGATGCCCTTGAGTTCGCGCGCCCGACGGTACATGTGGATCAGCGCCGAGTGATCGGTGTTCAGATTCTGGCAGATGCCGGGGAATACGCAGCTC
>CAMBSA010000303.1 GCA_945869935.1 Bordetella parapertussis
GCATCCTTCGCACAGATCGGAAAACAGCTATCAGTCGTGCGCGATACCATGGATGCGCAAGGCATCCCCGCTGGTGGATCGCTTGCCCTGCGCCTGTTTTCCTGAGTAGCGCGTCATGTCCGAGTTGGACGAAGTTCGAGCTCGCACAGAGCATTTGCGCGCTGAAATCGAACGCCATAATCATCAGTATCACGTGCTCGATAATCCGCTGATTGACGACGCGGCATATGACCGGTTGTACCGGGAATTGGCCGATTGGGAAGCTCGTTTCCCGGAGTTGCGAACAACTGATTCGCCTACGCAGCGTATCGGTGGAAAGCCTTTGGATGTTTTCCGTCAAATCCGGCACGAACAGCCAATGCTTTCGTTGAATAACGGATTTTCCGAGGATGAAATCTATGCCTTTGACAAGCGCGTCCGTGAAGCACTGGAGCTCGAAGAAGTCGAGTACTCCGTAGAACCGAAGTTCGACGGTCTGGCAGTCAGCCTGCGTTACGAGGACGGAAAATTAGCCGGAGCTGCGACTCGCGGTGACGGAACGACGGGAGAGGATGTAACACCCAACGTACGGACGATCAAGGCGATCCCGCTGCGTATCGTTTCGAACGATGCGCCTAGTATCCTTGAAGTACGGGGCGAAGTCCTGATGTTAAAGGAAGACTTCCTGTCACTGAATAGGCGACAGACCGAGGCCGGAGGGAAGGTGTTCGCAAATCCGCGCAATGCCGCCGCCGGAAGTCTGCGGCAACTCGATGCCACCGTAACCGCAGCACGTGCGTTACGCTTCTTCGCGTATGGGACGGGACAAATTGGGGCTGCACGGCTGCCGGAGAGCCATTCGGAAGTGCTGCAGTGGCTGAAAACTCTCGGAATGCCCGTTTCACCGGAACATGGCAAGGTGAAAGGCCCCGATCAACTTCTTTCCTTTTACGCGCATATTCAGCGCAAGAGAGAACGCTTACCCTACGACATTGATGGCGTTGTCTACAAGGTAAACAGTATCCGGCTCCAATCACGTTTGGGATACGCCGCGCGCGCGCCCCGCTTTGCGATAGCGCACAAGTTCCCTGCCGAGGAAGCTATTACAGAAGTTGAAGGCATAGACGTCCAGGTCGGACGTACCGGGGCCATTACGCCAGTAGCGAGACTTCGTCCCGTCTTTGTTGGAGGGGTAACCGTAACAAACGCAACGCTCCACAATGAAGACGAACTTGCGAGGAAGGACGTGCGCGTGGGGGACTGGGTGATCGTTCGCCGTGCGGGGGATGTAATACCGGAGGTCGTGAGAATCATTCCGGACCGACGCCCATCGAGTGCAGCGCCATTCTCTATGCCCGCCCATTGCCCGGCATGTGGCTCGATGGTTACGCGCGCCGACGACGAGGCTATCGCGAGATGCAGCGGGGACTTATTCTGTCCCGCGCAACGCAAACAGGCACTGTTGCATTTCGTAGGACGGCGCGCTTTGGATATCGAGGGCTTGGGCGAAAAACTGCTTGAACAACTGGTTGACCAGAAGATCGTTCAAACGCCGGCCGATATTTTCAACCTAACCAAGGACACGCTCGCCGGATTGGAGCGAATGGGTGCAAAATCAGCGGCGAAGCTTTTGGATGCGATCGAAAAGGCACGCCACACGACACTTGATCGCTTCATGTTTTCTCTTGGGATCCGTAACGTTGGCGAGGCTACGGCCAGGGACATTGCACTGCACTTCGGACGCCTGTCAAAAATAATGGCTGCCACCAACGAAGAACTGCTTAATGTGAATGACGTAGGACCCGTGGTGGCTGCGTCGGTCAGGCAGTTTTTCGCAGAACCGCATAACCGTTCGGTGATCGAAGCGCTGATATCGCATGGCGTAGCCTGGGACGAAAATGACGGCACAAGTCGGAACCGACATGGCGCGCTCGCCGGCAAGACATTTGTAATTACCGGAACATTGGCCGGCCTGACCCGGGACGACGCAAAACGGGTAATCGTATCAGCCGGGGGCAAGGTGACCGGCTCTGTGTCGGTACGTACCGATTATCTGGTCGCGGGGGCGGACCCTGGAAGCAAGCTAGCAAAGGCCCAGGATCTCGGAGTGAGTGTTCTCGACGAGTCTGCGCTCGCCGACCTGATTGAGAAATCATCAAGCGGAAATGATTATGACAAGAGTGCGTAAGGCAGTGTTTCCCGTCGCAGGTCTGGGTAGTCGATTTCTTCCAGCGACTAAGGCGAGTCCCAAAGAGATGATGCCGATCGTTGATAAACCACTGATCCAGTATGCAGTCGAGGAAGCGGTCGAAGCAGGCATTACCGATTTGGTGTTTATCACCGGCAGAAACAAACGGGCGATAGAAGATCACTTCGACAAGGCCTACGAAGTCGAGGCAGAACTTGCAATGAGAGGAAAACAGGAATTACTCGACCTGGTACAACGAATCATCCCGAAGTTCGTAAATTGCATTTACATACGTCAACCCGAAGCGCTCGGCCTGGGGCATGCCGTGCTTTGTGCCCGTCCCGTAATCAACGACGAGCCCTTCGCAGTCATTCTTGCAGACGACCTCATCGACGGCGCGCCGTCCGTGATAAAGCAAATGACGCAGATGTACGAGAAATTCAAGTGCTCCATACTTGGCGTTCAGACTGTCAAAGCAGAAGAAACATTGCAGTACGGAATAGTAAAGCCGGTCCCGTTGGAGCAAGGCGTCGATCGAGTTGAAGCGATTGTCGAAAAACCTCGACCGGAAGTGGCACCGTCGAATACGGCGGTGGTCGGCAGGTATATTCTGACTCCTCGGATCTTCGACCATCTCGCGTCTGGAAAGCCTGGCGCCGGAGGAGAAATTCAGTTGACTGACGCGATTTCCGCGCTGCTATCGGAAGAGCGGGTCATTGCCTTCCGTTTCAATGGAAAGCGCTACGATTGCGGGTCCAAACTCGGTTACCTCGAGGCTACGGTCGCATTCGGGTTACGTCACCCTGAAGTGGGCGCGCAGTTTGGCGCTTTGCTTCGGTCCATGAAATTGAATTGAGCCAAACGAGTACTAACAATGTCGCCAGAAGATGCATGGACTGTGCTTAATGAAGCGGATCTGATTGCCGATGCTGATAGCGTTCACGCGGCGATTGTTCGGCTTGCCGCGGAACTGACCTCCCGCTTCCGGGAGAAACATCCGCTTCTTCTCGTCGTAATGAACGGCGGGGTCTTTTTTGCGGGCCAACTACTGCCAATGTTGCGATTTCCATTGGAGCTTGATTATGTCCATGCGACGCGGTACGGGGCAGCGACTTCAGGCGGGGATCTCGTGTGGAAAGCGCGACCAGAACACAGCCTTAAGAACAGGTGCGTTCTGGTGATCGATGACGTACTCGATGAAGGGAAAACACTGGCGGCGATTCGTGAACACGTAATCGCCGAAGGCGCAACCTCCTGCCATCTAGTTGTCCTGACGGAAAAGGACACCGGAAAGCTGAAACCAGCAAGGGCGGAACATGTCGGACTGATGCTGCCGAATAGATTCGTGTTCGGGTGCGGCCTGGATATCTCAGGAGCATGGCGTAATCTGCCGGAAATCTACGCCAAGAGGGGCCACTGATGCTTGCAATAATCGGGGGCAGCGGGCTCACGAAACTGACTGAACTGGAAATAACGCAACGACAGGTCATAAGGACTCCCTACGGGGAACCCTCCGGACCACTAGTTTTTGGCGAACTGGACGGTAAGCCGATAGTATTTCTTGCCAGGCACGGCCAAGCACACAGCATCGCGCCTCACGAAGTCAACTATCGTGCAAATCTTTGGGCGCTGAAGGAGCAAAACGTCGCAGGCGTGATCGCGGTGGCTACGGTCGGTGGCATCCGGTCCGATTTTGGTCCAGGTGCCATTGTCATTCCCGATCAGATCATAGATTACACATCCGGTCGAAAGCATACGTTTTTCGAAGCCGGCGCCCCCGTCAAACATATTGATTTCACCGAGCCATACGATAGACAACTCCGGGAGA
>CAMBSA010000304.1 GCA_945869935.1 Bordetella parapertussis
TGCAGTCCACACTGACCGACTACCTCGCGCTGCATGACACTGTGGCGATCGCGGGCATCGATACCCGCAAGCTCACGCGCGTGTTGCGCGAAAAAGGCGCGCAGAACGGCGCACTCATGGCCGGCTCCGTGAACGCGGAAAAGGCGATCGATGAAGCACGGAAGTTTCCCGGTCTGTCGGGAATGGATCTTGCAAAAGTCGTGTCCACCGGCGCGTCGTACCCTTGGGATGAAGGAACCTGGAAACTTGGCAAGGGCCACGAGACCCGCACCGCCTTGCCGCGCCACGTTGTCGCGTTCGATTACGGTGTGAAGCGGAATATCCTGCGAATGCTGGTTGATCGCGGATGCCGGGTGATGGTTATTCCCGCGCAGGCGACGGCTGCGGACGCGCTCGCGCACGCGCCCGATGGCGTGTTCCTGTCGAACGGCCCGGGGGATCCTGAACCCTGCGACTACGCGATCCGGGCGATACGCGCAATTCTCGACGACACGCGGGTACCTGTATTCGGGATCTGTCTCGGTCATCAGTTGATGGGCCTTGCATCGGGTGCGCGAACGATGAAGATGAAGTTCGGCCATCACGGAGCGAACCATCCGGTCAAGGATCTGGACAGCGGCAAGGTCGTCATTACCAGCCAGAACCACGGGTTCGCTGTGGACCCGGAGTCGCTTCCGGACACGCTCCGTACGACGCATGTGTCCCTTTTTGACGGATCCCTGCAGGGACTGGCCAGAACGGACCGTCCGGCCTTCTGTTTTCAGGGGCATCCCGAGGCCGCGCCGGGGCCGCATGATATCGGCTATCTTTTCGACCGTTTCGTCACCCTGATGGACAAGCGCGGGTGAACTGACATGCCGAAACGCGCAGACATCAAGTCAATACTCATCATTGGCGCAGGCCCGATCGTCATCGGGCAGGCCTGCGAATTCGACTATTCCGGCGCGCAGGCGTGCAAGGCACTGCGCGAAGAAGGCTACCGGGTGATCCTGGTGAACTCCAATCCGGCCACGATCATGACCGATCCGGATATGGCCGACGCCACCTACATCGAACCGATACAGTGGCAGATGGTCGAGGCGATCATCGCGCTTGAGCGGCCCGATGCGCTGCTTCCGACCATGGGCGGGCAGACGGCGCTGAACTGCGCACTCGATTTGGGGCGGCACGGCGTGCTGGAGAAGTACGGCGTGCAGATGATCGGGGCCTCACGCGAGGCGATCGACAAGGCGGAGGACCGCGAAAAGTTCAAGCAGGCGATGACCCGCATCGGACTCGCATCGGCGCGTTCGGCGCCCGCGCATTCGATGGACGAGGCGTTCCAGGCGCAGAGTGCCCTCGGCTACCCGACGGTCATCCGGCCATCGTTTACGATGGGCGGATCGGGTGGAGGCATCGCCTACAACCGCGAGGAGTTCGTCGCAATCTGCGAGCGCGGGCTCGAGGCTTCGCCGACGCGTGAATTGCTGATCGAGGAATCCCTGATCGGCTGGAAGGAATTCGAGATGGAGGTTGTCCGCGACCGCGCCGACAACTGCATCATCGTGTGCTCGATCGAGAACCTTGATCCGATGGGTGTGCACACGGGCGACTCGATCACGGTCGCGCCGGCGCAGACGCTCACCGACAAGGAATACCAGATCATGCGCAACGCCTCGATCGCGGTGTTGCGCGAGATCGGGGTGGATACCGGCGGGTCCAACGTCCAGTTCGCGATCAATCCGCGTGATGGCAGGATGGTCGTGATCGAGATGAATCCGCGGGTGTCGCGCTCGTCCGCACTCGCGTCCAAGGCAACCGGATTCCCGATCGCACGGATTGCGGCAAAGCTGGCGATTGGCTACACCCTCGACGAATTGCGAAACGAAATCACCGGCGGTGCGACGCCCGCTTCGTTCGAACCGTCGATCGACTATGTCGTGACCAAGATTCCGCGGTTCGCATTCGAGAAATTTCCCCAGGCGAACGACCGGCTCACGACCCAGATGAAATCGGTGGGCGAGGTGATGGCGATCGGTCGCACCTTCCAGGAGTCGTTCCAGAAGGCGCTGCGCGGGCTGGAAGTCGGCGTGGACGGGCTTAACCAGAAGACGACCGATCGGGAAACTCTTGAGCGCGAACTCGGTGAGCCCGGTCCGGAGCGCATCTGGTATGTGGGCGATGCCTTCGAGAACGGCTTCACGCTCGCCGAAGTACATGCGCTGACGCATATCGATCCCTGGTTTCTTGCGCAGATCGAAGACATCGTCCGGCTGGAAATGGATCTGGACGACCGCAGCCTGCAAAGCGTCGAGCGATCCGAGTTGCGCACGCTCAAGCGCAAGGGGTTTTCCGACAGGCGGCTTGCGAAACTGCTGAAATGCACCGAGGACGAGGTCCGTGCAAGGCGCATCGAACTCGGCATCCGGCCGGTATTCAAACGGGTGGATACCTGTGCTGCGGAATTTGCCACGGCCACCGCGTACATGTATTCGACGTACGAAGACGAATGCGAGGCGCAGCCGACGTCGCGCAAGAAGATCATGGTGCTCGGCGGCGGACCGAACCGGATCGGGCAGGGAATCGAGTTCGACTATTGCTGTGTCCACGCGGCGCTTGCATTGCGCGAGGACGGCTACGAGACCATCATGGTGAACTGCAATCCCGAAACCGTGTCCACGGATTACGACACGAGCGACCGGTTGTATTTCGAGCCGGTGACGCTGGAGGACGTGCTCGAGATTGTGAACGTCGAGAAGCCGGCCGGCGTGATCGTTCAGTTCGGCGGTCAGACGCCGCTCAAGCTGGCGAGGGCGCTCGAGGCCAACGGCGTGCCGATCATCGGAACGACGCCGGATTCGATCGATGTCGCGGAAGACCGGGAGCGGTTCCAGGCATTGCTGCAGGAACTCGGACTGCGCCAGCCGCCCAACCGCACCGCGAGAAATGAAGCCGACGCGCTGCGGCTTGCGCAGGAGATCGGCTATCCGCTGGTTGTTCGGCCGAGCTATGTGCTTGGCGGACGGGCGATGGAGATCGTCCATGAGCAACGCGACCTCGAGCGATATATGCGTGAAGCGGTGAAGGTTTCCAACGACTCGCCGGTGCTGCTCGACCGCTTTCTGAACGACGCGATCGAGGTCGATGTGGACGCGGTCTGCGACGGTACGCAGGTGGTCATCGGCGGCATCATGGAGCACATCGAACAGGCGGGCGTGCATTCCGGAGACTCGGCCTGTTCGCTGCCGCCGTATTCGCTCGCCTCGCATGTGGAGCGGGAGATACGCCGTCAGACCATGGCAATGGCCCACGCCCTCAACGTCGTCGGTCTTATGAACGTCCAGTTCGCGGTGCAGCGCGACACGGTCTATGTGCTAGAAGTGAACCCGCGTGCTTCGCGAACGGTCCCCTTTGTTTCGAAGGCGACAGGCGTGCCGCTCGCAAAAGTGGCCGCACGATGCATGGCCGGCCGGTCTTTGGAGGATCAGGGCATCTGCCATGAGGTGATCCCCGCGTATTTTTCCGTGAAGGAGGCCGTGTTCCCGTTTGGGAAGTTTCCGGGCGTCGACACCATTCTCGGTCCGGAGATGAAATCGACCGGTGAAGTCATGGGTGTGGGCCGCAATTTCGGCGAGGCGTTCGTGAAATCGCAGATCGCGGCCGGCGTGCGGTTTCCGGTAGGCGGCAAGGCCTTCATCAGCGTTCGCAACGACGACAAGCTTGGTGCGGTCGAGGTCGGACGGGATCTGGTGGAACTCGGATTCACCCTGGTCGCGACACGCGGAACCGCGGCGGTTCTGGCGGCGCACGGTCTGAAAGTGGAGACCGTGAACAAGGTGGCGGAAGGTCGTCCCCACGTGCTGGACATGGTCAAGAACGGGGAAATCAGCCTGATCGTAAATACCGTCGAGGACAAGCGCTCCGCGGTTTCCGATTCACGCTCTATTCGAACGAACGCGGTGCAGCAGCGCCTGACGTACTACACCACGATGGCAGGCGCGC
>CAMBSA010000305.1 GCA_945869935.1 Bordetella parapertussis
CTTGAAGCCGGTGATGCCCATCAAGTTCACAAACACACCGTCGACCACCCCGGTGCTCACCAGTTCGTAGATCTCCGGTGCCGGACGCAGTACCGGCACCACACCCAGAACCTTGGCTGCATCGAGGATCACGCCGCCCGCGGTGCGCATCTTCAGGCCGACGAGGTCGTTGATGGTCCGTACCGGACGCAGGTTGTTGAAGATCTGCCCTGCGCTGTGGGTGAACACCGCAAGCACCTTCACGCCCTTGTGCTCGCCCGTCTTGTCGAGATACCGTTCGTGTATGCGCTGATAGGCCACCGAGGTCTGCTCGCCCTTGTCGCCGAGCATCGGGAATTCGGCCACCTTGGTGAGGACGAACCGCGCAGGCGTGAGTCCGTGGACCGTCCACGAAACATCGGCAAGCCCGTCACGCACTGCATCGAGCGAGCCCTGCGGATTCGCGACCGCCTTGGGCAGAAGATTCATCTTCACCCGGCCGGCGGTGGCCTTTTCCACGTCCTGTCCCCACTGAACGATCCCCGGGCCGACGGGCAGTATTCCTGCCGGAAGGTAACTGGACCCTGTGAGTACCGTTTGCGCAACGCAAGGCGAAGCAAGTACGGAAAGGGCAAACGGAACGACGACTAACGCTGACAGCTTCATTGGACAACCTCCTTTGGAAATCGGTGTCGGCAGGCTTCTTTGTCCTTGCCGTACGAGTGTGCTGCCGCTTTGCCCGCGGAATTCAAGCTGCGGGTTTCAGCGGACAGGCCTCGCCTGATTCGGCGATTGAAAATAACGCTAGCACACAAATATATTGCGTCCAATCAGAATTTGATTCGAACGCAGGATTGCCACGGGATTTCCGGCGCGTTCGCGCCGGCAGCAACACAGGGTGAGGCTAGAACCCGGCGACGATTCCGTCAGAGCGCGGGTCGGCGGCGCCTGCAATCAGCCGGTTCGGATGCACCACCACCGCCCCCGCATGGCCCATGGTGTCGGAGAACGCATCGAGTACTTCCACGTTGTGCCCGGCGGACTTCATGCGCTCGATGAGTCCCGCATCGAAGCGCGATTCGAGTTTCAGGGTCACGCTCTCCTGCCCCCATGTCTTGCCGAGCAGCCAGCGCGGTGCTGTGACCGCCTGCTGCAATGGCTGGCCGAATATCGCGTAGCGCGAGAACACCGCCGACTGGGTTTGCGGCTGGCCGTCGCCACCCATGGTGCCGTAGACCATGTTGCGGCCGTCCTTGAGGCGTGCGAATGCCGGATTAAGCGTGTGGAACGGCTTCTTGCCCGGCGCGAGCGCGAGATGCGATTTCGGATCGAGTAAAAAGCTCGAGCCGCGGTTCTGCCAGGCGACGCCGGTATCCGAGAGCACCACGCCCGAGCCGAACTCCCAGTACACGCTCTGGATGTAACTCGCCATGCGACCGGACGAATCCGCCGCCCCCATCCAGATGGTGTCGCCCTTGGGCGCAATCTCGGGCCAGGGCAAGGCACGCGCCGGGTCCACCTGCTTCGCGCGCTCATCCAGCGCGGCGTCGGTGAGGAAGTCGGCAGGATTGACCGTCATGTAGGCGGGGTCGATCACATGGAGATTGCGCACGCGAAACGCGAGCTTGGTGGATTCGATCAGGCCGTGCAGGTGCTCGAATCCGTCGGCCGAGGTGACGCCCAGCCGGTCGAAGATGCCGAGGATCATGAGCGAGGCAAGGCCCTGCGTCGGCGGCGTCATGTTCCACACCTGCCCCGCGCGCAGCAACACGGTAAGCGGCGTCACCTGTTTCGCACGATGCTTATGCAGGTCGGCGGCACGCACCGGGCTGCCGATGCGCTCGAACTCCGCGCCCAGCGCCTGCCCGATCTCGCCGCGGTAGAAATCATCCAGCCCAACATTTGCGAGGCGCTCGAGCGTCGACGCAAGTGCGGCGTAGGTCTTGAGCGTATCCGTCGCGGGCGGCGCGCCCTTGTCGAGGAATTGACCGGCGAACCCGGGCTGCCATGCAAGTTCCGCGAGGAACCGGGTGGTGAACACGTTCTGGCTGCGCGTGACAGGTACGCCGTTGCGCGCATGCCAGATGGCGTCGGCGAGCAGCCGTGAGACGGGCAACTTTCCGCCCCACTGCGCGCTGACCTCAAGTGCAGCCTGCCAGCCGGAAATTGCCCCAGCGACAGTGTTCGCCGCGAACGGCCCGCGCGAGGGAATCGCCTTGCAGTCGCGCTCGCGATAGAAGTCCATGGACGCGAGGCCTGCCGCCGCGCCGCAGGCGTCGATCCCGATCGGTGCCTTGCCCGGTTCGGCGACGATCCAGAAGCCGTCGCCGCCGATGCTGTTCATGTGGGGATACACCACCGCGATCGTGGAGGCCGCTGCGACCATCGCCTCGATCGCGGTGCCGCCATCACGCAGCACCGACAGGCCCGTCTGCGCCGCGAGGTGATGCGGCGCGGTGATCATGCCGCGCGAGGACGTGAGGGTCTGCAGCATGGATCAGGCTCCGGCAGGGATATTCAGTTTTTCGGCGAGCGCCTTCAGGGCTTGCGTGAAACAGGCCATCGGTGCGCGCACGATGCCGGCGCCGATCTGCCCCACGCCGGCTTCGCGATGCGCTATGCCGGTGGTGATCACCGGGCGGATGCCGGTATCCACGATCTTGCGAATCTCCAGACCCGCCGGCGCGCCGGCGAATTCGAGGTTGGGCAGCGACAGGCCGGGATTGCGCGTCCAGGTGACGTTGTACATCTCGCGTGAATACGCCACGGCCTGCGCCACGCTGCCGCCGACGAGTTGCACCAGCGCTGGGGACGCAGCGAGCGACTGGCCTCCATAGCCTGCGGTTTCACAGATCGCGCTGTCGCCGAGGTCCGCGTTGGCGTCTTCCTGCCTGAAGCCGGGGAAGAACAGGCCGACCGGCGTATCCGAGGGCGCCTCGAACCATTGCCGTCCGAGTCCGCTCACGCGGATCGCGGTGGTGACGCCGTTGCGCGCGATCGCGGTGACGATGCTCGAGTTCTCCACGCCGTGCGCCGCATCCATGATGCATTTGGACGCAACCATCGAGAGATTGAGGAAAAACTGCGAAGTGTTGGCGATAAAGGCCAGCACTTCCGCGGCTTTCGCGCGGTCGAAGGTGCTCGAAGCGAGCGGTGCGGCGATCGCCATGTGGAACAGCGCGGTGGCCGCCGCGTTGCGGCTGTGCACCTCGTCGCCCATCATCAGCGCCTGCGCCTGCAGCGACTTGAGATCGATCCCGCCCTTCACCTCCCCCACCGCCGCCTTGAGCGCGGGGGCGAGCGTGTCCTCCATCCACTTGAGACGCTTGATCACTTCCTCGCCGTAGGCGCCGAAACGCAGTACCTTGCCGATGCCCTCGCTGAAGTTGCTGTAGGCCATGTTGCCGCGGTCGGAGTTCTCCACGATGAACACCGGCTGCGACGGAGAGATCGCGCCCGACATAGGACTCACTGCGTTGATGTCGTGCGTCTGCACGAATTCGACGCCCCCTGCGGCAAGCAGTTCGCGCGCCGCCTCCGGCGTCTTCGCCCAGCCTTCGTAGAGCACCGCGCCGATCATCGTGCCCTGCATCGGCGAGCACATCTTCGCCCACGGCACCGGCGCACCCGCGTGAGTCAGCAGCTTGCGGCCGTTGGCCCAGAGTTCCGGCCAGACTTCGCGCGCGTGCAACGCCACGTCCACGAGCATCGGCCGCGCGGCGAGCATGCGTGCCACGGCTTCGTCGTTGGCACAGTCGATGCGGGTGCCGATCGCCTGCGGGTCGGACTCGTCGCCCATCATCTGTGCGAGCTGCCAGCCAAGCACCGGGTCGCCGTCGCCCGCCGGGCGCCAGTCGAGCGAGATCGCGGGGGCGCCGCCGGCGACCAGGCTCGCCATGAACGTGTCCACGCCGATATTGACAACGGCGAGCTTTCCTTCGGTGATCGGTGTGCTCATTTGCGTTTCTTGACGGGCTTGGGC
>CAMBSA010000306.1 GCA_945869935.1 Bordetella parapertussis
GCGCCGGCAATGCGCTTGTCCGATAGTGCGCGGATCAGCGCGGGCTCGTCGATCACGTCCCCTCGGGCGGTGTTGATGAGATAGGCCTCCGGCTTCATCAGCGCGAATTCGCGCTCGCCGATCATGCCGCGTGAACCGGCGTTGAGCGACACATGCACACTCACGAAATCGGACGACTTCAGCAGCGTATCAAGATCGACAAGGCGCACGCCCGCGGGCATGTCTTCGGCCTTCGCGCGCGGGCTGTGCACCAGGATGTCCATATTGAAGCCCGAGAGCAGGGCTACGACGCTTTGCGCGATGCGCCCGAAACCGACTAGGCCGACGGTGCGCCGCTTCATCGTGCGCGCCCACATGCCGTCCGAGGGCGGGCGCGGCAGGTTGTCGCGCAGCGACTGTTCGGTGCGGTGCACGCCGTAGCCGAGCATCATCATGAACATCACCGTCGCCTCCGCCATGCCGAGGAAGTTTTCCTCGAGCGCGCCGTTGCCGATGATCAGCCCGAGTTCCGCCGCGGCATCGAGGTCGATCGTGTCCACGCCGATCGCCGCGTTGACGATGCCGCGCAGCCGCGGCGCGGCGAGCATCACCTCGCGCGAGCACACCGAGCGGCTGGAGAACATCATCACCTGGACGCGCCCAAAGAGCGCGTCCAGGCTGGCAGGCTCGTGCACCAGGCGTTTGCCGGGCGTCGGCTCCGGTCCGCGGATCACCTCGATGCCGTCGGCTTCGAGCCCCTGCTGGATGCTGTCGAGCAGCTTCGTCTGCATGAAGTCGCGGCAGATGTAGACGGTTCGGCGGGTCATGGTGCGCATCCGGTAATGGCGGGGATGCGCATTATCGGTGAAGCCGGAAGTAGGGGTGAAGCGATATGCGCAGTTACCGAAGAACTATTCCAAATCCGGTATTGGGATTGCCTGCTTTCATGCGCGGGTGGCGGGGTCTAAAAATTAAAGTCTGAAAATTATCCCCGGCACTGGCCGGGGACAGAAACGACGGGAGAGCCGTGGCCGATCGCCTACGCGTAGGAATTACGAACGTCCTAGGCGTAGGTCCGGAGCCGGTTGGAGAATTCGGCCAGCGGCGAGATGCCGCTCGATTCGGCGCGCTTGCACCAGTCGCGCAGGTGCGCGACGACCTGGTCACGCGATTCGAGCGAACGGCCCCAGAGCGCCATCAGTTCGCGGCGCATCGCGTACATCGCGGCCAGCACACGCGAGGCGGCCAGTGCCTTGTCCAGGCGCGCACGTTCCTCGCCGCTCAGGGTTTTCTCGTCGCGGTTTAACAGCGAAGCCACGCCACCGAGTGCCGCCGCGGCCGCCGGCGCCTCTGCGCTCAGGCGCGCGTTTTCCTGCGAAATCGCGCTCTGCAGCGAGTCGCTGAAACGCGCGAGCACGTCGTAGCGGTTGACAATCACCGAGTTGAGCAGGCGCTCGTCAACCTCGGCGCGTGCCTTGCCGAACGAGGGCACCGGGGAGACGTACTTCACCTTGGCAAGGCCGAGCGTTTCGAGGACGCGGATGTACAGCCAGCCGATGTCGAACTCGTACCATTTATACGAGAGCCGGGCCGAGGTCGGATAGGCGTGGTGGTTGTTGTGCAGTTCCTCGCCGCCGATCAAGAGGCCGAGCGGACCGATGTTGGTGGACCAGTCGCCCACCGCCCAGCTGCGATAACCCCAGAAGTGGCCCACGCCGTTGATCACGCCCGCCGCCCAGAAGGGAATCCAGGCGATCTGGGTGATCAGGATCAGCAAGCCCGGCACGACGCCGAACACCAGAATGTCGATCGCGCCCATCAGCGTCAGGCCGAGGATCACGTGCTTGGAATAGATGTTGCGCTCGAGCCAGTCGTCCGGCGTGCCGTTGCCGTAGCGCTCGACCATCGCCTTGTCCGCGGACGATCGCACGTAATGAATGACGCCGCCGAACAGGATCGCGTTCAGACCGTGAATCTGCGGGCTGTGCGGGTCGTCCGGCATATCGCATTTGGCGTGGTGCTTGCGGTGCACAGCCACCCATTCCTTCGTCACCATGCCGGTGGTGAGCCACAGCCAGAGGCGGAAGAAATGGCTCGGAATCGCGTGCAGGTCCAGCGCCCGGTGCGTCTGGCAGCGGTGCAGGAAGATGGTGACGCAGGCGATGGTAATGTGCGTGAGAATCAGTGCGGCAATGACATGGCCCCACCAGGGAAGATCGAGAAGTCCGGAAAAGAGAATATTCATGTGTTCCATTATAGGCGCTGTGCTCCGTACAAACCGTGACAGACTTGTTGCGCAATGGTTCCCGAAAACTGCGCATTAGGCTTGATCTGAATCAGTTTTTTCGTACTTTCGGGCATCGGCGCAGGTACGGAATTGTCACGATTTTTCAGGCGCGTGCCCGATAGCGCAGGCCGCTCACCGGGTGGACGAGCGAATCGCGCTTCGTGCGCAACTCGTCGCGGCTTCGAATCATGCCGGCACGGGCGGTGCGCAGCAGTTCTTCCCACGTGGCGCGGCCCGGAGCAAAACCTGCCACGCCGGCGCTTGCGCTGGTGCGAAGCGATAGCTCGCGAACCCGGAACACACCGTGCGCGATCGCCTCGCGCATCTGTTCGGCGCGCGAGATCGCCTGCTGCGCATCGGTGCCGGGCATGAGAATCGCATAATCGTCCAGCCCGATGAGTTCCGCCGTGTCCTCCGCACGCAGCGACCACTGTATGCGTTGCCCTGCCCAGGCGAGCAGTTCCCTGGCCACTTCCGGGCCGTGTTCGGCGGTCACGTGCTTGATGTTGTCCAGTTCGATCACCACCACCGACAAGGGCTTGCGCTTGGGGTCAGCGCGTGCGATCGCGCGTGCCGCGATCGCCGCGATCAGGCCATCGCTCGCGAGCGGGGCCGCGGCGCGGGAATCCGCTGCCTTCGTGGCATGCCGCTTGCCTCCGCGGGCTGCACGCAGGTCAATTGCCGCGATCATGAGCACGATGGCCGCGATCACCGCGATGCGTGTGGCGAGGTAGGTCATGCTCGCCGGGCCGGGACCGCGCAGGTCGATGATCGGATTGATGCCCGCGGCGGTGAGGATGCCGGTGAGCAGCGCCATGAAACTGAAAAACCAGAGCAACCCGGTCAGGACATCAGAGAGCGGCGTGCCGCGTTCGCCACGCGAATAGATGCCGAATTGCCAGGCGATGCGACCGATGAAAAACGCCCCCGCCGGCAAGGTCACGGTCATGCGCGCGATGAGATCGGGCTTGACGAAGGTGAACCAGCCCACCCAGGCGAGCGTGAATGCGGCGACCAGCCAGCCGGTGTGGTCGGGCCGCGCACGGGATCGCAGGACGAAGCCTGTCACCGACTGGTGCATGACCAGGCCGGCAAGCAGCATGAGTCCGGTGGAGAGCAGAATCGAACCGGGGTCGGGAATCGCGTGGCGGAAAGCGAATCCGGCGTTGGCGACGCTGATTGCGATCATCGCGGCACCGGTGGCGCGGAGAAGCCGGGTGCCGGGACGAATGGCCGTGACAAGCAGCAACGCAATCCCGAGGAAGCCGGTAAGCGCGACGTGGATCCAGATCAGGGTAATGGCGTCGAGATTCACATGTTGCCGTGACTGTGGAAGACCCCAAAGAATACGGGCTTCCCTTATCCGATGCGCGTAGTGCGCCTATTGAGTTTTCCGATGGAGGCGATCAATCCGCGATGATGGCAGGCAATTCGCTCGAACCGCAGGAGATTGCTTCGCTTCGCTCGCAATGACGCCGTGGGGGCCGCGAGATGTTTGCCACCCCTCCGGTCATTGCGAGGAGTCGCAGGCGACGTGGCAATCTCAGACCGCGTGATCAGGCAGATTGCTTCGCTTCGCTCGAACGACCGGGATTGCTTCGCTGCGCTCGAAGGGCCGAGATTGCTTCGCTTCGCTCGCAATGACGCCGTGGGGGCCGCGAGATGTTTGCCACCCCT
>CAMBSA010000307.1 GCA_945869935.1 Bordetella parapertussis
GCGCGGTCCTCGTGCTCTTCAGCGAGAAGGATTGCGTCTGGTGCGAGCGCACGCGGCGCGAATTCCTGCTGCCGATGCAACGCAACGCCGGCTATCGTGAGAAGCTGGTGTTCCTGCAGGTGAACGTCGACAGCGATGCGAAGCTCACTGATTTCCAGGGCAAACCGACGACGCACGCTGCCGTATCACGCCAGCATCGAATCAAGAAGATGCCGACCGTCATGCTCTTCGGGGCGGGGGGCGAATCGCTTGCCGAGCCGCTGGTGGGCTTCACCGGCTCGGAGTACTACGGCTATTACCTCGATCAGCGCGTCGACACCGCGGTAGCCAAAATCCGGGCGCGCTGATCGCCGCTCGCGCTCAGCCCTAGCCTTTCACCAACTGTTTCACGGCGGCAAGCTGCCTTCGGCTCACCGGGATCGGGTCGAACGCGCCCTAGATCACCACCGCCCAGCGTGCCTCGCCCTCCTCGTCGGGCAATCGCTCCAGTCCCCGGACGCGGTCCCGCGCGACAAGGCAGCTTCGGTGTACCCGGAGAAAACGGGCCTCGAACTCCTGCTCGAGCTGGGTGAGTGATTCTTCGATGATGAACTCCCGCTCGACGGTGCGGACCGTCACGTACTTGAGTTCGGCGCGGAGGTAGAGGATCTCGGTGACCGGCACGAGCCGAACCCGCCCGCGCTCGGCGACCGAAAGGAAACGCCGGGCCTGCGTGTCCGCCTTCTCCAGCGCCTCCCGCGCGGACGCCGACGCGCCGGCCACCTTGCCCGCCGCCTTGATGAGGGCCGTCGCGAGCCGTGCCGCGCGAACCGGCTTCAAAAGGTAATCCAGCGCATTGACCTCGAAGGCCTGCACCGCGTACTGGTCGAAGGCGGTGACGAATATCACCGCGGGCGGGTGTTCGAGCTTCTGGAGGTGGCGCGCAAGCTCGATGCCGTTCATGCCCGGCATGTGCACGTCCACCAGCACCACGTCGGGTGCTGTCGCGGGCAGGCGCGCGAGCGCCTCAACCCCGTTGGCCGCCTCGCCCGCGCTCACGTTCGGCACCTCGGCGCGGCAATCCTCGAGCAATTCCGCGAGCCGCTCGCGTGCTGGCGGTTCGTCATCGACGATGAAGACACGCAGCGGTTCGGTCATGAATGCGCGCTCATGCGGTTTTGGCCGGAAGAACGATCACGATGCACCGGCAGTACGATCGCGATGCACCGGCAGTACGATCGCGATGCGATAGCGGTCGCCATCCACGCCCGAGCGGAATTCGGCCTCGATGTCGTAATGCAGACGCAGGCGTTCGCGGATGTTGTCCAGCGCCATTCGGTTGCCCTGTTGGTGCTGGTGCTCGGGATGATACGGATTGGTGAGCTCGATGCGCAGCCTGTCGCCCGTCACGTTGGCCGACATCGTGATGACACCGCGCTCCACGCCGGGCTCAACGCCGTGATACACCGCGTTCTCCATCAACGGCTGCAGGACCATCGCCGGAACCAGCACAGCGCCTGCATCGTCCGCAACATTCCATTCGATCGCGAGGCGGTCGCCAAGGCGCAACAGTTCGAGATTCAGGTACTGCCTGCACAGCGCAATCTCGTCGGTGAGCGGCACTGTCTGGCGCGGGTCCGCCATCACCGCGCGAAACAGGTCCGCGAGATCCTCGACCGCGGTTTCGGCACGACGGCCGTCGCGCCGCATCAGGGACAGCACCGCGTTCAGACTGTTGAACAGAAAATGCGGCCGGATACGCGCCTGCAGCGCCTGCAGTCGCGCCTCGGCAAGCGAGGGGGACAAGGCACGCTCCCTGAGATTGAAATACACCGCAAGCAGGCCGACCAGAACCAGCGCCCATGCCGCATATCGCGCGCCGTCCCAGGCGCCCCCGATCTGGCCAAGCGCGTACGCCACCGGCGCCATCGCCGCCGAGAACGCCGCTGCGATTGCCCCCGTAATGGCCAGCCCCGCGGCATACGGCAGGCGCCTGAGAACGGTGGAAAGCAGGTAGAGAGAAGCGAGTGTCGCGATCAGCGCCGGTTCCAGCGCCAGCGCCACCGGTGCGAACTGGTCGGCGAGTTCCGACAGACGCTGCGAGCGCAGCGCCGCAGCCGCAAAGCCTGCCGCATTCGTCGCGAGCAGAATCCGCGCAATGACACCGAGATTGCGAAAGTCCGGCAGGGCGTCGCGGGTATCGATTTGCCGTATACTTCGTAGGGGTTTTTCAGTCACGCCACTTGTGTTTCGGGTTGAATTGGGCCGGTTCGTATCGGATCGTGTCGGGCATGTCGGGTAGAGCGTCGGGCGTCGCCGGTTTGTGACTGGCTGCGGCGGGCCGCCTTCGCCGACCGGGCCGGCTGGTGCCAACCCGGATGGCCTTGCACCTGCTTGTGTAATCCGTCCACTAGGCTGCCCTTCTCACTCACCCGCCTTCGAACCTGAGCGCATTGTACAAACATCATGCCGACCAGACCTTCCAGCGCCCGCCGCGCCGCCGTACCCCGGAAAAAAGCCACGACCAAAAAAACGGGCGTCGCCTGGTCGGGCCGCTTCGCCGAACCGGTGGACGAGCGCGTCAAGCGCTACACCGCGAGCGTGGACTTCGACAAGCGTCTGGCGCGCGATGATATTGACGGATCAATTGCGCATGCGCGCATGCTCGCCGCGAAAAAGGTGATCTCGCGCAAGGACCTCGTCGCGATCGAACGCGGCATGGCGAGCATTCGCCGCGAGATACAGGAGGGGCGATTCGATTGGTCGCTCGACGCAGAGGACGTGCATCTCAACATCGAACGGCGGCTCACCGCGCTTGTCGGTGATCCAGGCAAGCGCCTGCATACCGCGCGCTCGCGCAACGACCAGGTGGCGACCGACATTCGTCTCTGGCTGCGTCGGGAGCTCGATGCGATTGTCGTCCTGCTCGGCAAGCTGGAAGTCGCCCTGATCGACACCGCGGAGAAGAACGCCGACACCGCGATGCCCGGATTCACCCACCTGCAGGTGGCCCAGCCGGTGACCTTCGGCCATCACCTGCTTGCCTATGTGGAGATGTTCGAGCGCGACCGCGAGCGCTTTCTCGACTGCCGCAAGCGCCTGAATCGCCTGCCGCTCGGCGCGGCCGCGCTCGCCGGCACCTCGTATCCGATCGACCGCGAGCACGTGGCACGATCGCTGGGTTTTGACGCGGTGACCGAGAACTCGCTCGATTCGGTGTCAGACCGCGATTTCGCGATCGAGTTCTGCGGCTGCGCGTCGCTTGCGATGATGCACATCTCGCGCCTCTCGGAGGAGCTGATCCTCTGGATGAGCCCGCGATTCGGCTTCATCATGCTGCCCGACCGGTATTGCACCGGCTCGTCGATCATGCCGCAGAAGAAGAACCCGGACGTGCCCGAACTCGCGCGCGGCAAGACCGGCCGCGTCTATGGCCACCTGATGGCGCTGCTCACCCTGATGAAGGGCCAGCCGCTCGCCTACAACAAGGACAATCAGGAAGACAAGGAACCGCTGTTCGACACGGTCGATACGCTGCACGATACGCTCGCGATCTTCGCCGAGATGATTCCCGGCATCCGCGTGAACCGCGAGCGCATGCGCGCCGCCGCCACCGAGGGTTACGCGACCGCAACCGACCTCGCCGACTACCTCGTCAAGAAAGGCCTTGCCTTCCGCGATGCGCACGAAGTGGTGGCACGCGCGGTGCGTCAGGCGGAGACCCGCGGCGTGGATCTCGCCGAACTGAGTCTTGCCGAGCTGCGCGAATTCTCGCCGGTGATCGGACGCGACGTGGCGAAAGTGCTCACGCTCGAAGGTTCGCTCGCCGGGCGCAAGCACGTCGGCGGCACGGCGCCCGCCGCCGTCCGCGCCGCTGTGGCACGCGCCCGCCGGCGCCTGGCCCGATAAAATCCACAACCGAATCCCCAAACCGCAACGACATCAGGCAAGGCTCCAGGGACA